>PMOH01000472.1 GCA_003161515.1 Deltaproteobacteria bacterium | reverse complement strand
GCTTTCGATCTCGCGCGACCATAGCCGCGACTCACGATTCCGACGCGCAGGCCGTGGCTCTGCAAGCGGCCGGCAAGAAATAACGTGAACGGCGTCTTGCCGGTTCCGCCGACAGTCAGATTGCCGACGCTGACTGTCAGCACCGGCGAACGCTGCTTCATCGCCCGCCAATACAAATGACGCGCGCCAACGCCGATTCGATAGAATCCCGCGACCGCCGCCAGGCCGACCCACGCCGGAAGCAGATGGACTGGAAGATCGCGTTGCCACAATCGCTCGATTCGTGGGCGATTCGGACTCGGCTCGTTTATGGGCATCGGTCAGCCGAGATTAATCAGCGCTTCGAGTTGCTTCAAGGCGAACTGCGCGCCGCCGGCATCTTTGCTGACGGACGTATGCGCGCTGCGCCCCGCCGCTTCTCGCGCCCCGTCGTCGCCGAGCCACTTTGACGTTTCGCGAACTATATCGCCCGCGTTCTTGACGATTCGCGCGCCGCCCGAACTGACAATCGACGCGACTATCTCTTTTTGGTTTTCGTGATACGGACCGATCAGCACAGGGACATCAACCAACGCGGGCTCCGCGGGATTTTGCCCGCCGCGTCCAGGCGCGAGGCTGCCGCCGATGAACGCGATCGCACCGCGACGATAAAAGCTGCGCAGCTCGCCCATCGTGTCGAGGATTAAAACATCAACCTCGCGCGACCGGTTCTGTGGATTGAGTTGCGACGCCTTCACGTAGTCGAGCGACGCCGCACGCAGCGCGTTTTCGACCTCCGGCGTGCGATCGAGATGACGCGGAGCAATCGTCATTGCGAGCTGCGGAAAATCCTTGCGCAGTTCACGGTATGCGTCCGCGATCACCGCCTCTTCGCCCGGCGCCGTCGATCCCGCGATAAAAATTTTGCGCCCGGGCGCGAACGTCATCAGCTCCGGACGAATTGCACCATCTACCTGCGCCGATTCGATTTTGGTGTTGCCGGTGACGATAATCCTTGCCGGGATATTGAACTTCACGTAGCGCCGCGCATCTTCGCGGCTTTGCGCAAGGATCAGGCTCGCTTGACTGAGCGCATTTTGAAACAGCCCGCGTGCGCGCATGTAGCGGCGCATCGAACGTTCCGATATGCGGCCATTCACAATCGCGATCGTCGCACCCGCGCGCGCGGATTCGAAAAAGTAGTTCGGCCAGATCTCAGTCTCGGTGATCAGCACCATGCTGGGCCGCATCCGATCCAGAAAAGATCGCACCGCCCGCTGATTGTCGAGCGGCGCGAGCACCCAGGCGGCAGCACCCGGGATTCGGCGCTGTGCCGCGTCGCGTCCTGTCGCCGTCATCGTGGTGATCATCATGACCGCGGTCGGATAATGTTCGAGCAGGCCGATTGCGACCGGCCGAATCGCTTCGATCTCGCCAACCGACGCTGCATGAATCCAGATTCGCGGAGCGCCGGCAGTATCCGGAAAATCGCCGTGACCCATCCGCTCGCGATAGTCCCGCATGTTCGCCGGATGCGCCGCCATCAGCGCGAACGGCAGCGCCGGGTACCACAGCAAGTTGTAGATCGCGCTTAACATCGGAGCCTTGTCGATCGGCGCGGCTGACGGTCGAATCTGCGATCAGCGATGATCAGTTAACCAGACCGCCGTTGCCGGCCAGATCTTCGGGCGACATGAATTGCAGGTCGTAAAGTTTGCGGTACTCTTTTCCGCGCGCGAATAATTCGTCGTGCGTGCCGTCCTCGACGATTCGGCCGTGAACGACCACCACGATTCGGTCCGCGCGACGCACCGTTGACAGCCGATGCGCGATCACCAGCGTCGTGCGATTCTCCATCAGATGCTCGAGCGCTTCCTGCACCGACCGTTCCGAAGCCGAGTCGAGTGACGAGGTCGCTTCGTCGAGAATCAGGATCGGCGCGTCTTTGAGCAACGCGCGCGCAATCGCGATTCGCTGCCGCTCGCCTCCCGAAATACGCACGCCCAGCTCGCCCACCATCGTGTCGTAGCCGTTGGGCAGCCGCGAAATAAATTCATGCGCGTTGGCGAGCTTTGCGGCCGCGATCACCCGTTCGAGTTTTTTATCGCTGCTGCCGTACGCGATATTTGCGCGAATCGTATCGTCGAACAGGAACGTGCTCTGCGTCACAAGACCGATTTCCGCGCGCAGCGACTTGACCCGCAGCTTGCGCACGTCGATTCCGTCCACCGTGACGCGTCCCTGCTGCACGTCGTAAAAGCGCGGGATCAAATCCGCCATCGTCGATTTGCCGCCGCCGCTCATCCCGACCAGCGCGACGACTTTGCCGATGCCGATCTCGAGCTTGATATCCTGCAACACCCATTCGTCGCCGTACCGGAAGCTGACTTTCTCGAACGCGACGCTGTGCGCGCCGGGTTGCAATTCGACTCCATTCGGATCGTCGGGCACCTCGCTCGGAAGATCCATCATCTCGAACACGCGCTCCGCCGCCGCGAGTCCTTGCTGAATGCTGTTGTTGGTTTTGCCCAGCGCTTTGAACGGGCGGTACACCAAAATCATGGTTGTGAAAAATCCGGCGAATTGTCCGAGCGTGCGCGTGCCCGCTTGCAGCGATCCCACCGCCCACCAGACCACTGCGACAACTGCGACCGCGCCCAGCGCTTCGATCAACGGTCCCGTCAGCGCCTTGATTCGCGCCACCCGCATGAAGATTCGGAACAGCCGCTTGAGCTCGCGATTGAAACGCATGCGCTCGTAATCTTCCATCCCGAACGCCTTGACGACGCGGTTTCCTTGAAAGGTTTCATGCAGCAGCGATTGCAGGCCGCTCAATTGCTTCTGCTGATTCTTGGTTTCACGGCGAACTTTCTTCGAAAGGCTGGCGATCGGCAGCACGATGATCGGGAACCCGACGAACGCGACGATCGCCAATCCCCAGTCGAGCCAAAAGGCTGTCACCAGCAACGCGATCAGCGACATGCCGTCGCCAAAAATCGAAAACACGCCGTTACTCAGGCTCGACACCACCAGCCCGGCGTCGCTGATGATTCGTGCAACCATCACGCCGGTCGGTGTCCGATTGAAAAAACTCAGGGACTGGCGCTGCAGGCTCTCATTAAGGTCGCCGCGAATATCGACCACCATCTTCTGCGTGATGTACGAGCTCAGATAATCGTCGCCGAAGTTGGCAACCGCGCGCAGCAGGAATAATCCCGCCAGCAGCAGCGAGTATTCCCGCAGCTTCACCGCGCCGCCCGCATCGAGCTGATTACCGACCTTCAGGTTGGTGACGAGATCGACCACCAGCTTTATGATGAACGGGATTCCCGCGCTGGCCGCCGACAGCAACAGCATCGCCACAGCAAGCAGCAGCACATACGGAAATATGTATTGGCGGATGTAGCCGAAGAGCCGCCGCTGCAGCGGGGTAAGCAGCTTCATGCGGCTATCCTCGACGCGATCATCTCGAGCGCGATCGTCGCGACGCGTCCCGCTGCGCCGGGCGATCCGAGCTTCTCGCGCAACGACTTCAACGCCGCCACCGTCTCCGCGCGGATCGTGTCACTCAGCAGCGGCTCAGCCGCTCGCACCAGCTTCTCCACGGTGACGTCACGCTGGATAAGTTCCGGCACGATTTGCCGTCCCGCCAGGATATTCGGCATCCCGATAAAATCGACTCCCTTCACCAGCATCCGGCCTAGGATATAGGTAAGCGGCGACGCTTTGTAGGCGATGACCTCGGGGCATCCGAGCAGCGCGGTCTCGAGCGTGGCGGTCCCCGACGCGACCAGTGCCAGCTCGCTCGCCGCCACAATGTTGTAGGTGTCGTTCTCGACAATCTTGATTCCCGCCAGATCTGTGCGTCCCACCTCGGCGAGCTCGGCCTGTGTCAACGTCGGCGCCAGCGCAAGCGCAATTTCAAGATTGTGATCGCGCGCGACAATCCGCGCCGCTTTGACCATCGGATCGAGGAGGTAGCGAACTTCGGCGCGGCGGCTCCCCGGCAGGATCGAAATGATCCGCGCCCGCGGCGCAAACCCATGACGCTTCAGCGTTTCATCGCGATTTTGCGCCGCGGCGACGAGGTCTAACAACGGATGCCCGACGAATGAAACCCGCTCGCCCGCGCGATGGAACAATTCGGCCTCGAACGGCAGCACCACCGCCAGCCGATCCGCACGATCGACCAGCTTGTCCACTCGACCGCGCCGCCACGCCCACACCTGCGGCGTAATGTAGTAGAGCACCGGAACGCCGTTGCGCCGCGCAGTGCCGGAGAGAATCAGGTTGAACTCCGCATAGTCAATCAGGATCAGAAGGTCCGGCTTCTCGCGCCGGATGATTCGGCGCAGGTTGCGGAACGCGCCGACCGTCCGCCCAATGGTCGAGGCCAGCTCCGAAAGTCCAAGCCCGTGGATGTCCTCCATCTGGACGATCGCGCGGACGCCGGCCGCACGCATTTTCTCGCCCGCAATTCCGAACAGCTCGCATAACGGATCGCGCGCGAAAATTTCCCGCGCCAAATCGCCGCCGTGAAGATCGCCCGACGCCTCGCCGGCAACGATCATGATGCGGCCTCGGCGCGCGGTATCTTTCAGGCGCTCGTCAAGCCGCGGTGGCGCTTCGGCATTCAACGGCATCGAAGCGATTGTGATTGAAAACCCTGGCCTCGCAAATAGCCCCGCGCGCGCGATTTCAATTATCCTGCGCGAAGTTCCGGCGGATTGCGTTGCGTATCTGATCGACCGGCGATCCCTGCTCTGACATCCGCTTCGCCAGTAGCGCCTCGCCGGTGCAAATTTCGCACGACGCGCCATGCGTGCCGCGATAACAATCGAGCAGGTTCTGATGCCCTTCCGCCTTGTCGCAACCGCAATAGCAATGCAGTTGCGCCAACAGCTCCGGATTCTTCTCCGCGAATTTGTAAGCTTCCTTTACCGGACCGACGAACTGGTTTGGATCAAGCGTCAGGCGCGGCTGCGCGTTTTTCGGCGCGGTAGTATCCGCAGCCTCAGCCCGACCCATGCAGCAGCAATGACCCGCGACGCACATTGCTCCACGCGCGTTGCCATTCACGTTTAAAGCGCCGAGCACCGGCCACATGTAAGCCAGCGCCAGGATCGCCGCGAACGAGGTGCCGAGAATTATTACGCGTCTCATGCTGCACCGCCCTTGTTCAGAGTCTTTTTGACGTCATCGACGATGTCCTTAGCTTTCACGACTTCGCCGTTATATTCGCGGATTAGCCGGCCGTCCGGCCCAATCAACATCATATCCACCATATGGCCAATTGAACCATCTGGCTCCACTTGCCTGCTCAGCTTGAATCCCGCCAGCGCCTGATCGACCTCCGCGGGACCTCCGGTCAGGAAATACCATCCCTTCTGATCCGCGCCTTGCTGACGCGAGTAGTCGAGCAATTGCTTCGGGCCGTCATGCTCCGGATCGACCGAGATCGAAACGATCGTCACCTTCGAACCGATGTCGCTGCCCAGTCGCAGCGCGACGTTCTCCAACTTCGCCGTTTCCATCAGGCACGGCCCCGGGCACGACGTGTAGATGAAGTCGACCACCATCGGCTTGCCCTTGAGCGACGTCAGCGCCATGGTCTTGCCATTCTGATCGACGAGCTTAGCGTCCGTGAGAACGCTTTCGGCGGCCGCGCTTCCGGAATCACGATGGCATCCCGCGACCGCGAATAGACTGAACATCATTACTACAATGCCGAGAGATCTGAGATTACGATGATTACTCATATATATATCCTTCAATAGTTAGTTGGCATTTGATTACTCAATGGGGCGGCGGTGTATTAGCCAGTACCGCCGACCATCCGAGCACCGCTCCCAGGAGGACGCATTCCACCGCAACGTTGCGAATCAGCGATGCGCGCGCCGACGATTCGTTTACCGACCCTACCAGTCGATACCGGTTGTAGCCGCCGATCAATATCACCGTGGCCGCCGTGCCGACCTTCCAGAGCAGCGTGCGTCCGTAGATCGAATTCACCAGCAGATCGAGTTGTACTCCCAGTACTTCCCACGCTCTGATCACGCCGGTGACGAGTAAAGCGGCGACTGACCATCCTGCAATCTGAGATACCCGCGAAGTCGCCGACCGCAGCCAATCCGCTCCCGCGTGCCCGTAGGTCGCGCCTATCAGCAACGAGACCAGCGCGCCAATCCACATCCCCGCCGCCGCCTGATGCATGAAATGAATTGTGATCGCGAATGCGCCCTTGTCCACCGCGTGACTCGTGACGCTCTGAAGCGCCAACAGAGCCACCGAAATGACAAACATCAGCGTTGTCGCGAGCCGTCCCGGCGTGGGAATCCACGCCACTAAAGCCAATAGCAGCGCGGTCGCCAGCCGCCACGTCCATACGCGGCCGGCGAATGTTTCGCGCATGATTTGCGGTATCGACGGCAGCACTTCCCTGAAGGTCGAGTCCGCCATCCCTGCGCCGATGGACCAAAGCCTCAGCGGCGACATCACCAACACGATCAGCGCGAGCACCCGCCAAAGCACTACCAGGCTTCGCGCCGAGACGTCGCCGGTTACGACCGCACGCGGCGCCGCAAACAAAGCAAAAGCTGTGGTTCCGAAGATCAGCACCTGCGCCCCAACCAACGGCCACGCGAATATCGGTTGCGGAATCACGATCCGCCGTTGGCGACCGTAAACGTGTACGAGCCCTGGGTGTGATGCGTGTCGATGCAAACGACCGCCCACTTGACCTGGTAGTCGCCAGGTTTCAGTAGCGGGACCTTGACCGACAAACGAATACCGTCATCGCTGACTTGCGGTGCTCCAATTGCCTGGTTCGCTCCGTCGGCGCCTGTCACTTCCAGCTTGGCGAATAGCTTCTCGATCGGCGCGTCAAACTTGATCACAACCTCGGACGGCGGTGAGGCAACCTTTTGTCCTGCCGATGGAGTTTCCTGTTCGGGAAACGAATGCGCCCAGGCCGCTATCGAATAGCTAATCGCAATAGCCATTAGCGCCGGAGCCAATAGCCATATCTTTCGGTGTGTCATGGTTCTCATTCTCCAAACAGTTTCCAGTTGGCTTGCGGAATTATCGAGTCGTAAAAAATATCCAGCAAACCAAGCACCGCCGCATGAGTGCCAGGTACGCTCGCCTGATTGAGAGCGAACTGGGTCCCGACGCTGAGTTCGAAACGATAGCTGACGTAAGCAATTCCCGGCGTCGCCAGTAAAGTAGGAAAAGTCTGATGCGGCGGCCCCGTGATCAACTGGTCATAGTTGAATTCACTGTACAGGAACATATTGCGCAACGGCCATTTCAGTCCGATGTCCTGAACGCTGTTGCTCAGGTACAGCATCGAATACTCAATCATACCGTCAGCAAACATGTGATGACTGGTATGTCCACCCAACGCAGGGAGGTAGCCGAAATCGGCCTGGAATCCGATCGGCCGCAACCACTTAAGCAGAGTTGTGTTGGGCAGGTCGCCAAGCGCCTTCGCTCCAATCAATTCCGGTCCGAGGCTCGTATGCTGTTGCGAAGTAACATCGGGGTTGCCGGTGGGCAGCTGCAATACCGTCTTGGCCGACAAAATAAATTCATGCTGCGGAACGACCAAAAACGCATACTTCGCGAACAGATTCAGGACATCGAATCCACTGACATCCGGCCCTTGCTTTGGCGATTGGGAGATCCAGGTCGAGCCGCCCCCGAGGCTGAATCTGGGCAAACCTTCGCTATCGGTCCCAAGCAGTTTTTCTATCGACGAGCCGATTGAGAACGTTCGGCCGCCGGAGTTCCGGTTCCAGGTCGGCGCGAGTATATCCGCCTCGTTGGCCGGAGTCGCGTCGTCAGTGATCAACGGCTCCAGGAATATATAATCGCCCACGACTCCGTGTGCGTACGCCGCGCTCGCGCGCATCACGAACGCTATCATCAATGCGAAAACTGTTTTCCTCCGCATAAACATCCACCGCGGCCACTTCTGGCCGTATCAAGCGCTCGCGAACCGTCGCGGATCGCGAGCCATCGTCTAAATCAGCGACAATTTGGAATCGCCCTGCTAGGAAAACAGCTTGGGCGGCGGCGGGTCCGGAGATTCGGCAAAGTTACATTTCAGAATGGGAACGAATTCAGAAAATGTTTCATGCGAAAGAATTCGCGTGCCCATCTCCGGTTGAGACGGGCGCGCAATCAATATCGCCGGCGCACTGTCGAGCGATTGCAGCGGATGACAGATGTCCATCGAGATGCTCGGCCCACTACGATCGGCAACGACGATCAAACCGATCGACGGCAGGCTCGCGATCATCATGACCAATGCCATCGCCGCGGCCAGCTGCCGCATCGTAGTTCGATCAATAGTCAATGAAGTAGCCATCTCAGCCTTTGCCGCGCGCGCGATCAACGTCGGCGCCCACCGAATCTGGGCTGACATCGAGCGCGTTGTATTGCCTCAACTGATGGCCGTCGGGACCAAGCAGAAATGCGGATATCGAGTGAGTAATCGTCCCGTCACCCTCGCGCGTCCGACGCAGCTTGAATTGCGCAAGCACCTGGTCGATTTGCGCGGGCGGTCCGGTCAGGAAAATCCAGCCAGGACAGTCCGCGTCATGGCTCTTCGCATACTTCGCGAGCGCTGCCGGACTGTCATGCTCAGGATCCAGCGAGATCGAGACGATCGTAACGTCGGCTCCCAGAGCAGGTCCGAGCTGATGCGCGATCGCCACCATCTTTGCCGTCAGCATCGGGCAAGTCGAGGCGCACGAGGTGTAAATGAAATCGATCAGCACCGGCTTGCCCTTCAGCGACGAAAGCGAGACCGCACTGCCATGCTGATCGATAAGACTCACGTCAGGCAGGCAATTGTTCCCGTTAGCGGCCGGATAATCGCCCCGGGCTTCGCGATCGCCGCACGCCGACAGCACAAGCATTGCCACCAGACTGACTAGTCCCAGGGCGCGCCCATACTGCCTAATGGTGTGGCTATCGATCATGAAGTTGCTATAGCTACTCGAATAGTCAGAAGAGCGCGTGTCCGGCTTTCAGATCTGCGCTCTTGATTCGCACGACTCCGGAAGCATCTTCATGCGGCAGGCTGGCAGGCACGCACGACGCCTTGCCGTCCGTCATGTGAGCGATTGGATAGTGATTCCCGCATACCCGGCAGATCAATTCGTTGCCAACTACCCGGTAGCCGCGATGGAACGTGAAGCATTGCCGGCACGCGTCGAACACCGAATGCACTTTGCCGTCGTTGCCGCGCGCGAGGATAAAACGCAGCCGCCTGCCCGCGTCATCGGTATAGCAAAATAGCTTCGCGCTGCCCGGACGCAGCGCGGACACGTTGACCGCGACGTCGCCCGGGCCGGGCACCATCGTGCAGTCCGAGTTCGCGGTCAACGTGAGAAAAGCTGCGCCGGCGGCGAGAATCACACCGCCTAAAATCTTGAGCCTCATCGTCCGCATTGCGCTCCAATGCTGTCGCAGCACACTGCGGACGTCAAGGCGCGACCGCGTCGGTCAGCATTACTTCCTTGATCCTCTCGGTCAGTTCCATTACGCGCAATCCGTCCTCGGCGCTGACCGCGGGCGTCGATCGGCGGCGCACCGAATCGACGAACGCCTTGACCTCGTCCGCCAGCGGATCGCCTTCGCCGAAATCGATTTGCTCCGCCGAAATTGTCGGGAACTGTGCCCCGCGCGCCGGCGGAGTTTTGCGATACATCTGGATACTGCGCGTTTCGTAATCGACCGAGATGTATGCGTCGGGCTGGAAAAAGCGAATTTTGCGCTCGCGTCGCGCCGACACGCGGCTCGAGACCAGATTTGCGATCAGACCGCTCTGGAAGCGGACGCGCGCGTTTGCGAGATCGATCCGATCGGTGAGAATCGCGACGCCGACCGCCTCAATCGACGCCACTTCCGACGGCGCCACCGACAGGATCACGTCAAGGTCGTGCACCATCAAGTCGAGCACCACGTCCACGTCGGTGCCGCGCTCGGTGAACGGCGCGAGCCGATGGCATTCCACGAAGCGCGGATTTTTCACGATCGAATGCAGATGCACGACCGCCGGATTGAAACGTTCGAGGTGGCCGATCTGAAGAATGCGCCCGCTCGACGACGCTAGCGCTGCCAGCTCATGAGCCTGCACCAGCGTTGCGGCCATCGGTTTTTCCAACAGCACGTCGATACCCGCTTTCAGCATCGCGGACGCAACTTCGTGATGCGTTACGCCTGGCGACGCAATCGTCACGAGATCCACCTTGCCGGCGAGCATTCGATAGTCCGCGAGCGGCGTCGCGCCAACTTCCTTCGCCAGCACCGCGGCACGCTCGGTGTCGATATCGACAATATGCACGAGCTTGATGCCTTCGATCGCGGCGTACTTGCGCGCGTGCAGAGTCCCGAGCCGTCCCGCGCCAACTACTGCGGCCCGCAGCTCAGCCAACGGTTTCGGCATAGCCGTATATCGTCACATTTTTCGCGCGCGCGAGTTCGAGCGTGCGATCGCTTTCGAGAATCAGCGCGACGCCGGCTTCAAGGCCGATCATCGACGCGCCGATTTCGGCGAGCAACTCCACCGTCGCGGGGCCAATCGCGGGACGGTCGAAGCGCATGTCCTGTCCCGGTTTCGCGGCCTTGGCCACCACCAGTCCCGCGCCGACCAGCGCCGCCGCGCGACGCAGCGCGGCGTCGGTTCCTTCAAGCGCCTCGACCGCCGCAACCATTCCGTCACGAACCGCGACCGTCTGCCCGATGTCGTAACTGCCGAGCTGGCGGGCAATCTCGAATGCGAGATCAAGATCGCGCCGTTGCGCGGGCGTCGGTTCGGGACCGCCACCGAGGCCGGCGCGCGCGAGCCAATGCGAGATCATCGGTACCGGATCGATCATCTTGATGTTTTCCGCTTCGACTTCGCGCGCGACGCCTCGCAGTACGGCGTCGTCGCTGAAGCGCCCGATTCCTGCGAGCATCCTGAGTGCGCGCGCGTCGGGCGCGAACGAGTCTTTCAGGCGCGCGCGTGAGATGCCGCCGGCCATCGCCGCTTCCTCGACGCCTGCGTTCTTGAATACGTCAACGATCTTTTGCAGCTCGCCGACTTTGATCCAGGTGACTTCGTCGATTACCGAGTCGAGCGCGGGATCGCTTTCATTGAGGTGCGCGACCGCGACGATTTTTATTCCGCGTTCGCGGGCGGCGCGCGCCACTTCGAGCGGGAAGACGCCGTTGCCTGCGATTAGGCCGAGCCTATTCACGCTCGCGGCCAACGACTCCGCGCTTCGAGTTGTTTATGAAATCGACCAGCCGCCGTACCTCGGCGAACTCGCCGTATTCTTCGAGAGTCTTCGCGATCGCTTCTTCGCGCAGCATCTTTGAGAAGAACAGCGTGCGAATCGCCGACTTCAGCGCCGCGATCGTTTCAGGCTTGAAGCCGCGCCGCTGCAGCCCGATATCATTGACGCCCGCCAGGCGCGCGCGCTCGCTGCCCGCCACCATCGAGTACGGCGGCACGTCCTGCGCGACCTTCGCGCCCGCCGCCACGATCGCGTGAGTGCCGATGCGAGTGAACTGATGTACCCCGACCTGGCCCTCGCAAATCGCGTACTCCTCGATCACGCAGTGCCCCGCAAGCCCGGTGGACGCCGCGAGAATCACATGGTCGCCGATGATGCAGTCGTGCGCGACGTGCGCGTAGGTCATCACCAGCGTGTGACTCCCGATTTTCGTGATCATGCCGCCGCCTTCGGTGCCGCGGTGCACGGTGGCGAACTCGCGAATCATGTTGTCGTCGCCGATTTCGACCACCGACGGTTCGCCCTTGAATTTCAGGTCCTGCGGTTCCGCGCCAATCGCCGCGAACTGCCAGATGCGATTGCGCGCGCCAATCGTGGTGTTGCGCTCGATCATCGCGCACGGACCGATCACCGTGCCCGCCCCAATTTTCACCGCCGGTCCGATCATCGCGCCCGCGCCGACTTCGACGCTCGTGTCGAGTTCGGCGCGCTTGTCGATTACCGCAGAAGGATGGATTCGCCCCGCTATCGAACTTGCTCCTGGACTTCCATCGCGGACAATTCCGCCTCGCACGCCAACTCGTCGCCGACTTTCGCCACTGCCTGCATCCGCCACAGCGGCCGGTGAAATTTCAAAATCTTTACTTCCATTCGCAGCTGATCGCCAGGAATCACGCGGCGCCGAAATCGCACCTTGTCCAATCCGGTCAGCACGAACAGGCGCGTCGGGTCGCCGCCCACTTCGTTGAGCGCGAGTATCGCGCCCGACTGCGCCAGCGC
>PMOH01000200.1 GCA_003161515.1 Deltaproteobacteria bacterium | reverse complement strand
GTAACGCCGGCCGAGGAAATAGCGACCGCAGCGGCGTGGTGCTCGGCGCGTCGTGTCGGCGCGCTGATCGTGATTGAGCAAGACGACGGCTTGGGCGAGTTCGTCGAGAGTGGCAGAATCGTTGACGGCAAGGTCTCGCCGGAACTGCTCGAAACGATTTTCATGAACGGCTCCCCGTTGCATGATGGCGCCGTGATAATAAACGGCGACCGGGTGCTCGCCGCGGCGTGCCTGTTGCCGCTCTCGCAGAACCCCAACGTGAGCCTGTCGCTCGGCACCCGTCATCGCGCGGCGATTGGCCTGAGCGAAGACAGCGACGCGCTGGTGCTTGTGGTTTCCGAGGAGAGCGGGGCGATTTCTCTTGCGCGCGGTGGCGTGCTGAGCCGCGGACTCGAGCCGGCCGAAGTGTTGGCCACGCTCAGGAAGCTGCCAGGTTAGGCGTTAAGCAAAGCGATCGATGGACGACGCACGATGAAGCTGGGCGATTTCAATTATTTCTCCGCAACGAGGCGACGGCTTCGCGATAGCAATATCGGTCTGCGCGTCCTGGCCGTGGCGCTCGCGGTTGGGCTCTGGATTTTCGTCAATGCGGGCGAGCGCGGCTCGGTCGAGTCGCTCAACGTGCCGATCAGCTATTCTTCGTTGCCGCAGGGGATGGTGATCGTCAACAATCCGCCGACCCAGGTGAAAATCGACGTGACCGGTCCGCGCACGCTGCTGTCGCTGCTGGATCCGGAGCGCCTCACGCTCAAGGTCGATCTGCGCAGCTTTGCTGCTGGACAATCCGAGTTCAAAATCTATCCCGCGATGTTCAACGTCGGACGAAACACGACCGTCACCAGCATCTCGCCCGACCAGTTGTCGCTCGATCTCGATTCTCTGGTTACCCGCGACGTCCCGGTGCATCTCGCAGTCCAGGACAAGGTTGCCTCCGGCTACGTGATTTCCTCGGTGGATATTTCACCCTCCAGCGTCACTATCGTCGGCCCCAGCCGTTACGTCTCTCCGCTGACATCGGTTTACACCGAGCCGTTCGATCTGAAAGGACTGACCGCCGATACCAACCGTTCGGTAGAAATCGTGCCGCCGGATCCATCCCTTGGACTTTCCACCGGTCACGTCGATGTAAAGGTCAATGTCGGCGAGGCGATCGCCGACCGCGAGTTTCATCCGGACGTCGAGGTCCAGAACAGCGACTTCAAATACCGGGTCGTACCCAAACAAGCGACCCTGACGATTCGAGGGCCCGCGATCAAGCTGGCGAGCCTCGCGCCCAAGGGCTTGGCCTACGTTGACGCCAACGGCCTCGCGCCCGGCTCTCATGAATTGCCGCTTCAGGTCACGGTCCCCGACGGGATGCAGTTGGTGCGCCAGTCGCCCGACAAGATTAGACTCCGCATGTATCACGAGAAGCTGACCACTACTGCCGATGAGCACTCATCCTAAACTTTTCGGCACCGACGGCGTCCGCGGAGTCGCCAACGTCGAGCCGATCACATCGGAAACCGCGCTCAAGCTCGGCCGCGCGCTCGCGCACGTCTTCCGCAATTCCACTGGGCGTCATCGCAGAATTCTGATCGGCAAGGACACCCGCCTGTCGGGCTACATGCTCGAGACCGCGATCGAGTCCGGCATCTGCTCGATGGGCGTGGACGTATGGCTGGTCGGTCCGCTGCCGACGCCCGCGATCGCGTTCCTGACCCGCAGCATGCGCGCCGACGCCGGCGTGGTCATTTCCGCCTCGCACAATCCCTTCCAGGACAACGGCATCAAGTTTTTCTCGCGCGAAGGATTCAAGCTCGACGACGAGACCGAGCGCCGCATCGAAGCGCTGGTGTTCGACGAAGCTGAGATCGGGAGGAATCGCGCGCGCCCCGACGATATCGGCAAGGCGACTCGAATCGACGACGCGCTCGGCCGCTACCTGGTGTTCCTGAAGTCGTGCCTGCCGCGCTCGGTCGGATTCGACGGACTCAAGGTCGCGATCGATTGCGCCAACGGCGCCGCCTACAAGGTCGGTCCCGATGCGCTCGAAGAGTTGGGCGCCGAGGTCGTCGCGATCGGCGCAGATCCCGACGGCAAAAATATCAATCTGAATTGCGGCGCGACGCACCTCGCGGCGATTCGCGAAACCGTTCTGCGCGAACACTGCAACGTTGGTATCGCGCTCGACGGTGACGGCGATCGCGTGATGCTTATCGACGAGCGCGGCGAAGTCTGGGACGGCGACGACGTGATGGCGCTGCTCGGCGTCAAGCTTGCCGCCGAAGGCCGGCTGCACGGCAACGCAGTCGTCGCCACCGTGATGAGCAACTTCGGACTCGAGCTGGCGCTGCGCGACGCCGGCGTGCGTCTGATTCGCACCGAGGTCGGCGACCCCTCGGTGGCGCGCGAGATGCGCCTGAACTCGTACAATCTCGGCGGCGAGCAGTCNNCTGCTGGTGCTCGCGCATCTGGTTGACAGCGGCCGCACGCTCGGCGAGCTTCGCGCGATGCGCCGCGTACCGCAGGTGCTCGAAAACGTGCGCGTCAAAAATCGCATGCCGCTGAGCGAGATGCCCGACGTTCAACGAATGATGGCCGACGCCGAAAAGCGTCTCGCCGGCACCGGCCGCCTGCTGGTCCGCTATTCCGGCACCGAGATGCTCGCGCGCGTAATGGTCGAAGGCGAAGACGGCGTCCAGATCAAAACCTTGGCCCAGGAAATCGGCGCCGCCATCCAGAAGTACGCCGGCGCCCTCTGACGATCATTTTCGCTTCGCGCCCTTGACGCGCGCCGGCTTCGATCCGAGCGCCTTCAGATACGCCTTCACCGCGCGCGAAAGTCCCATGTAGAGCGCGTCGGATATCAACGCATGCCCGATCGATACTTCCTGCAGGCCTCTCACCGCTTTCGCATATGCGGGAATATTTTTGAGATCCAGATCATGACCCGCGTTCACGCCCAGCCCAATTTCTCGCGCGAGCCTGGCAGCCTCCCGATGCGCCTGAAGAATCTTTTTCCCTTCCGACGTGCCGAACGCATGCGCAAACGGCCCGGTGTACAGCTCAATTCGATCGGCGCCGAATTGTTGTGCGCGTTCGATCTGCGTGGCGTCAGTCTCGAGAAAAAGGCTCGTGCGGATGCCTGCATCGCGAAACCTGGCAAGCACATCTCGCAACCAATCCGCAGCGCCCGAGGTCAGATTCCATCCCGCGCTCGACGTCAGCACTCCCGGCGGGTCGGGCACCAGCGTCACCTGCGTCGGTCGCACCCGCATCACGAGGTCAATAAACTCCGCCCCCGGATAACCTTCGATATTGAACTCGACCGTCAGCATCGCGGCGAGATCAAACACGTCCTGAAACGTAATATGCCGAGCGTCAGGCCGCGGATGGACCGTTATCCCGTGACATCCCGCCGCAATACAGGTCCGCGCCGCCTCAACCACGTCGGGAATATTCCCCCCACGGGCATTCCGCAGCGTCGCAATTTTATTGACGTTAACGCTAAGCCGAATCATCCCGACGCCCAACTTACCAGACCGCCTCCGCTCATTCACGGTTAGTGCACTTGGTGTTACAGTAAGGTTGGGACCCCGATGAACGCGAACTGGAGAGAGAGAATCATCATTGAACCGGCAATCCATCATGGCGAGCCGTGCATCAAGGGCACGCGCGTGCCAGTGAGCGTGATCGTTGCCAGCATTGCCGACGGCGATACGCCCCAGCAGATCATCGACGCATGGCCGCAGCTGACTGATGAGGACATCAAGGCCGCTCTCAAATTCGCCGCCGAAGCTGTAAACAACGCGGACTTCGTTCCCCTCCAGCGCACCAATGGCCGGTGATTGCGCACGTTAAGATCGACGAGGATCTCGCGCGGCAGGTTGCCGACCTCGTCGCCGCTCGGGGTTACGATGTGGCGACTGTCGTCGGGCAGGGCTGGCAAGGACTGTCCGACGATGAGCTTTGGCCGCGCGTTCAGGATGAGGGGCGCTGGCTGATTACGGCGGATAAAGGGTTCGCCGATTTGCGATTGCATCCCGCGGGGAGCCACGCCGGTGTGATCCTCCTGCGGGCGCCGGAAGAGAGCCGCCGCGCGTACTTGGAGCTTGCCGCCATTGCGCTTGACCAGCTTGAGCTCGACGACCTCGCCGGCGCTGTTGTGGTGGTGACGTATCGGAGCGTTCGCATCCGCCGCGCGCCGCACAAATGACTTCGTACCTTCCAGAGTAGCCGACGATGATTCTTCTCAACGCCACCCAAAGCCGCGAACTCGATCGCATCAGTCAGGACAAATACGGCATCCCTTCGTACTCGCTGATGACGCGCGCCGGTGAAGCGGTTGCCGACGCGCTGGTCGACCGCTTTCCTGACGCAATCACCGACGTGCTCGTCGTCGCGGGTAAGGGCAACAACGGCGGCGACGGATTCGTCGCGGGACGACGGCTTATCCAGGACGGCTTCGCGGCGCGAGCGGTTCTGCTCGGCCGCGCGACGGACTTGAAGGGTGATGCGGCGCGCGCGCATGCGGAGTTTCGCGCATGCGGCGGCAAGGTGCTCGAAGCGGCGGGGGAGCCGGCTCTCGAAACCGCGCTGAGCAAAAAGCCGGGCGCGGTGATCGACGCGATTTTCGGCACCGGACTCAACGCACAGGTGAAAGACGCGCCGCGCCGCGCGATCGAGATTGTCAATTCGTTTGCGGTGCCGACGATCGCCGTCGATATCGCCTCGGGCGTGAACTCGGACACCGGCGCGGTCATGGGCGCGGCTATCCGGGCCTCGATGTCGGTGACGTTCGGATTCGCGAAGTTCGGCCACGTGTCATATCCCGGCGCCGGCCAATGCGGCGAGTTGCGAGTCGTCGATATTGGCTTCGCGCCGCACGCGATTGACGAGATCGCTCCGCGTGGACGCTTCCTCGAGCGCGCCGACTTGCAGTATCTCATTCGCCCGCGGCCGCAGAACTCGCACAAGGGAATGTACGGGCATCCGCTGGTAATCGCCGGCGGACGCGGCAAGTCCGGCGCGGTTCTGCTCGCCTCGCGCGCCGCACTGAGAACGGGCGCGGGCCTGGTTACCGCGGCGATGCCGGAATCGATCCAGCCGATCGTCGCGGCAGGGCAGGCCGAACTGATGACCGAGCCGATCGCCGATCGCGACGGCCATTTTGACGGCGCGCACGCTCCCGACGCGTTGAAGATGCTGCTCGACGGTAAGAACGCGCTGATCGTTGGACCGGGAATCGGCGTGACCGATGACACCAAGCGCCTCATCGAATGGCTCATCTCGGACGCGTGCGAGCGCGATCGTCCGATGCTGATCGATGCCGACGGACTTAACGCGCTAGCCGCAATCGGTTGCGAGTCTTTGCGACGCGCGCGCGGCGCGACTGTGCTTACCCCTCATCCCGGGGAAGCGTCGCGACTCCTTGGCGTAACGACTACCGCTATCAACGCCGACCGCGTGACTGCGGCACGCACTTTGGCCGAGCGCACTGGCGCGTGCGTGCTGATAAAAGGATCGCGCTCGGTTATCGCATCTCCCGACGGCGATGTTTACGTGAACTCGACCGGCAACCCCGGAATGTCCACGCCGGGAATGGGTGACGCGCTTTCCGGAATCGTCGGCGCGATGCTCGGACAGCACCTGCGCCCGCTCGACGCACTCGCGCTGGGTGTCTTCCTCCACGGCTACGCGGCGGATCGCGTCGCCGCACGGATGGGCCGTGTCGGCTACATTGCAGGCGACCTGATCGACGAGCTGCCCATGGCCCTGGAAGCACTAACTAGCTAGTTGAGCTATACTAGTAACTGACTAATCGAAATGACTAACGCGGATACAGACTCAGGCGCGACCGTCGTCACGATGGTGATTGAGAGTCGCTCGCCGCACGAGACTAAATCGTGGGGACGCCGGCTCGCATCGCTGCTGGAAGGCGGCGAGCTGCTCGGCCTCATCGGCGACCTCGGCAGCGGCAAGACCGTCTTCATCAAGGGCCTCGCGAGTGGACTGAATCTCCGCGAAGAAGACATCCTGAGCCCGACCTTCACGATGATCCAGGAGCATCACGGACGCTTCCCCCTCTATCATATAGATCTGTACCGCCTCGAAGAGGCAACGCTCGACGACCTGGGCCTCCGCGAATACCTTTTCTCCCAAGGCGTCGCAGCGGTCGAATGGTTCGAGCGCCTGCGCGGCGGCGCCGACATGGAATTCCTGTCAGTCCGCATCAGCTACGCCGGCGCCAACCTGCGGCGAATAGAATTCAGCGCAGTAGATTCGCG
>PMOH01000169.1 GCA_003161515.1 Deltaproteobacteria bacterium | reverse complement strand
AAATCCGCACAGCGCAATCGCGGCGGCGATGAACACACTCGCTATGATCTTGCGACGCGTCATTGCTGCGGCCCCTCGACGTCGTCGCTCGGCACGCTTGACGGAATCTGCGGCACTGCCTTCGCGGGCGCGACATCTTCTGCGCCAGGTGCCGCGGGCTCGGCGGCTTTGGGAGCCGGCACGTTACCTGCGTCCGCGTCCGCGGGATTTCCCAGGTAGCCCATCTTGTCGAGTGTGCGTATCTGATCGAGCATCGAGTCGTCAGCCGGCGAAGTGGCCGGCGGCGCCGCACCTTGCGGGCTATTGTGACGCGGTTCGAACAGATCAAGGTTCATCAACATATGCAAATCCGGCGGCGGATCCTGCGCCCACGTCTGCCGCGTTTCGCCGCACACAACTGTCGTCCCTATCAGCACAATCGCAGCCACTTTACGAAGGCGTTTCATGGTTCTGAGGATTCCCAGGCCCCAGCTCATCCAGATGCTCAATCACGTCGTAGTTTTCGAGCAGATCGAGATTCTCGACGACGTGATAGTTGGCCAGCAGGCCAACGTCCGTGCTGCTGAGCTCCTGCTGCAGCTCGAGCTGATCGACGCCGGGGACCGGCGGACTTCCAGCGCCGCGATGCGTCACGATCGCAATCGCGAGCACCGCGACCGCCGCCGCGCCAATCGCCATCGACGGCCAGCCGCCGAATACCGGCAAGCGCAAGTCCTCCCGCCTCCATCGCCAGCGCCCGCGCACGCTCGCACTCGACGCCTCGCTCGCACGCAGCTTGCGCTTGAGCCCGGCGCGGTATTCAGCCCAATCCGGATCGCGCACCTCATCAACCACGCGCGCCAGATTCGACAGTATCGCCGACGACGCCTCAGCCGACTCGCGGCACTGCGCGCATCCCTCGAGATGCGCGCCAACCCGCGCCCACTCGTCTGCGCTCAATTCTCCGCGCAGATACGGAATCAGTTCAGTCTCTGGATGAATGCCGGCCATACTAGTCAGTAGTTTTCAATTACTCAGTTGATTAGTCACTCGTTCACGATCAATTTCCGAAGCTGCGCGATTCCGCGATGCACATGCACGCGCGCGGTGGCCTCCGAACACTTGAGTACCTCGCCGATTTCGCGGCTGGTAAATCCTTCCTGCGTCTGCAGCAACACCGCGGCGCGCTGCTGCGGCGAGAGCTTCGCGAGCGCAGGTCGAAGCCGGCTTATCGATTGCTTCAACATGGCTTCGTCCTCGGGTCCGGCCTCGCTCGACGGCGGATCGAAAGCGCGTTCGTCGGGATCGTCGCCGAGACTCGCCAGCGGCGCCAGCCGCTTCCACCATCGATTCTTGCGCTGATGGTCGATGCACAAATTAACCAGTATCCGGTAGAACCAGGTCGAAAAGCGCGACCGTCCGTCGAAGCGGCCGGCCGATTCGTACAGCCGGATGAAAGCGTCCTGCGAGACGTCGCGCGCGTCGGCCTCGTTGCCAAGGATCGACGACGCCAGCCGGTACGCGCGCCCCTGATGGCGGTCCACCATAAGCTCGAATGCAGCGCCATCGCGCTCGGCGATTTTCCTGCACAGTTCCTCATCCGAAGGCTCCACCGTAGTCAGTCCCGGGACGCATCAAACAAACCAAATCGGCCCGCGACCGATATTACAGATTCTCGACCAATTTGACGAAACAACCTTACGGTTCGTTTACACAGTTTTCTCGCCTGATTCGACGCGTCGGCTTTGCGACTGGGACGTAAACGATTACGGGACACGCTCCGTCCAATTCTCATCGACGAAACAACCAGCGCACAAAAACGCGCGTGGAATAAAACAGGAGATCAATCATGAAGAAATGCATCACAACTTTGGCAGCGATAGCCTTCGCCGGAGCGATTAGCGCGACCGCCTTTGCCGGTCCGGTCGGCCGCTTCGACAACGGCTACCTCGACGAGCATCCTGAAGTCGCCCACCAGCTAGGCGCAAACCCTGCACTGGTAGATAATCCGCAATTCCTCGCGACTCATCCGGGCCTCGACGAATATATGTCGAAGCATCCCGAAGTAAGGGCGGACCTGCAGCAGCATCCGTACCGCTTCATGAGCGACGAATGGCGCCACGATCATGGCGAATGGAACGGCGCACATCCGCTGGCGACGACTGATCGCTACATGGACTCGCATCCCGAGGTAGCGCAGCAGTTGGAGAAGGATCCCGCGCTGGTGGACAATCGCGCATACGTGGACAGCCATCCGGGCCTGCATGAGTACCTGCACAATCATCCGACAGCGCGCCGCGACTGGCGGTCGCATCCATACCGCTACATGGCCTCCGAGCGCCACTACGATCAGAAGCATTAGTCACAAAGATAAAGGCGCCGAGCGATCGCAAAGGATCGCTCGGCGCTCACCTTCAATAGTTCTTTCTCATGTATCAGGTTGGGCCGGGGGATTCGTAGGCCATGTAGCGTTGTATCTTCCAGCTGCCGTCGGGTTGGCGGTGGAAGATGTCCATGCCGGGTTCGCGGGTTACTACTTCGGACGCGGTGGCGTCTTTCGGATGCACCTTAAGGGTCCAGACTAGCCTTACGACCGCGAGGTCGCCCGAGACAAGTATCTCCTTGATTTCCAGGTCGTAGTGATAGGTCTTGGCCGGGTCGGTCAGCGCCGCTTGCATGTTCGCGCACAGGGAGTTGTAGGTGTCTTCGGGTTGGCCGCGAAAATTTGAAATCAGATCCGGCGCGAACAGCACGCATACCTGCGACGCGTCGCCGGCGTTGAAGTCCAGCTTCCACTTCTCGAGCGCGATGCGGATCTGATTCTGCACGGCGGCGGAATCATCATCGGCGGCCAGCACCAACGTCGCGAACAAGAGGGTCGCCAGAACACTTGCCGCGATCAGTCCAATTTGTTTGGGCCTCATTCCCATACCCACGACTTCTCCCCTTTCCCGAATCGACGATCAATTCTCGCGGTACGATTTCGCGTGCGTGGCCACTTGTCTATCCTGACTGCACGGGCATCAACGTGAGCGAAGCGCCTCCTGAATTCGTCGCACAGTACGCTCCGGCGCTGGCGCGGCTGTGCAAACGCGCCGGCGGTGCGCGATGGAACCTCGGCGACGAGTCGCTTCGCGATGCGGCATATCGCGGAGCGCGTGCGGCGGGCGTGCTGGACGGTGCTAGCGTCGATTCGTTTATCGACGCGATCCATGCTGAAGACCTGAGTCTCGCAATCGCGTGCCAGGCTGGAGGATCCGCACCGTGGGAGCATTTCATTACCAGCTTCCGGCCGCAGCTCTATGCCGCGGCGCGCGCGATTGCCGGCGATGAGGCGCGCGGGCGTGAGCTGGCGGATTCGCTTTGGGCCGAAATGTACGGGATGGAAGTTCGCGACGGCCGGCGCCGCTCGATCCTCAGCTACTTTCACGGGCGCAGCTCGATTCTTACCTGGATGCGCGCGGTGCTGGCGCAACGCCACGTCGATTATATCCGCGCCCAGAGCCGTATCGCGCCGCTGGACGACCATCTCGAGCAGCCAACTGGCACGAGCGACGATCACGACGAGGAATCCGGCGAGCGCGCGCGTTACGTGGCGATGCTGGGGAAGGCGCTCGACGCAGCGCTTAAGGCGCTCGAGCCGCGGGACCGGATGCGGATGGCGTACTACTATCGACACACTCTCTCGCTCAAGGAGATTGGCCGCGTGATGAACGAGCATGAGTCCACCGTGTCGCGGCGGCTGGCACGCACCCGCGACTATCTCAAGCGCGAGATCGAACGCACGCTGCATGACGGCTACCGCTTGAGCCAGGACCAGATTCGGCTGTGTTATGATTGGGCTGCGGGCGACTTGCAGATCGACCTGTCGCGCGCGCTCCCGGACGTCAAATGAAGCATCGCGCACAGTGCAATTTTTCGGCGGCGGTTCGTTCAAAGAGTAAGGAAGCGTAATGACGCCGGTCGACAGAGATAACGAGCCGCTCGATACGGTTCTGCGCCGTGCGATGCGCGCGCATCCAGGGCCAGCGACGCCCGAGTGCGCGGACGCGGAGACGCTGGCGGCATACAGCGACCGGTCGTTGGCGGCGGCGGAACGCGAGCGACTGGAGACCCACTTTGCCGATTGCATGCGATGCCAGTTGGTGTTGGCGGGTATCGCTCGCGCCGATGAGAGCGCACGCGATGCGCGGGCAGCGTCTGGGATCCCATGGTATCGAAGATGGCGCATCGCGATTCCCGCGCTAGCAGCAGTCGCGGCCATTCTCGTTTTCATTGCGATACGGCGTCCCGCGAATGAAGAACCGCAGAGCAATGAGGTCGTCGCGATGGCGAAGCGTGAGGCCCCGGCTGTCGAACCTGCGGCACCGGAGCCAGCGGCTGCGCCAGAGATGCCGGAAGCTGCGTCGGCTCCGGCACCTGCTGCGCTCGCGCCTGCACCCGCTCCACCAGCATCAAACGAGATCGCAATGAATGAAACGAAGGCGCAGGCGGCGGCCGCACCTCGGGCGCAAGCGATGGGCGCATTTTCCTCGCAGACGCTACATAGACAAGCGACGGCTCCCGCGATGAGCGCACTAGCTGGCGCGCCCGGCGCTGGTGCGGGTGCAGCGATCGGTGGCGAAGTGCGCGTGACGATCTTCCCGCCCGATCGATCCGTCATGTGGATCATCGGTAAAAATGGAATGGTGCAGCGGCGCGACGCCGATGGCACTATGCGCGTCCAGCAGAGCGGCGTCAGCACTGACCTGGTTGCGGGTGCGTCGCCGTCGGTGAGCGTGTGCTGGATCGTGGGACGCAGCGGAACGATCCTCCGCACGACCGACGGCGAGCATTGGGAAGTCATCGGGGCGCCTACCACAGAGAATCTGACGGCTGTGTCCGCCAGCAGCGCCCATGACGTGGCTATCACGACGGCCGGCGGGAGAATTTTCGCGACGTCCGACGGCGGCGCGACGTGGCATCAGCAGTGAAGCGGCGAGAGGAACGATTGTAGTGAAACCCACCATGGGTTTCAGCAGGGGTGACCCCTGCACCCAGTATCAGGAATTTTCGCGTCGTGTAGCTTGATCAACTTCTACTAATTGCTTGTTGCTGGCGTGGCAGTGCGCGTCCACAGAGTGAAGTGGTCTGTGGTCAGAGTTGGGCGGAAGCCGTTGCTTGTCAGGAAGTCGTCGGGGACCAGTACCAGCGGGAATAGCTGAACTGGAGAGTCGTTGATTACGACCGAGACTTTTCCGCTGGCGATCGCGGCGCGCATCTGGTCGGTCCAGAAGTGGCGGGTGTCCGAGATCAGCTGGAAGAAGTCGGCCGGGCCCATCCGGCGCCGCGCGGCGAAGAAGCCGTCGCGTTGATACAAGGCCTTGGCTTCACGATACACGCCGTAGGTTTCGGGATAGCGGATCAATTCGCGGCGGTTGGCCTCGAAGCACAGGAAGGACGGCGCGATGACCTCGTCGTCCGGTTTGCTGGCGGCGCGCAACGCGTCGGCGAGCTGCGATATTTCTGCACGCGGCACGAAACCGAATCCGTAGATGGCGCCGTGGAGCCAGTTCTCATTGATGATCGGGGCGATCCAGATCAGAGAAATCAAGATCAGTGCCGCACCGCCGGTAACGAGCCGCATTTGTTGGGAAGCGGTTCGGATTGCAGATATGAAAGCTGTCGCGCCGATTCCGGCGACGATCGCGATGAACGGCAGCGGCTCGAGGTAGTTGTGGCCCCATGCGGTCGGGCTTATCACGCCGTAAAATGCGTACTCGGCGGCGACGATCGCGAGCACGAGAATCACGCCGCGATCGAAGATGCGAATGGCGAAGACTTGCCAGCATCCGAGGACGAATAGCGGCGCGAGCATGTCCAGAAGCAATCGCGGGTAAAGCGCGGTACCGCTGCTGAGATCGCGGCCCTTGAGAAAATGAAAGACGAAAGTCTGGATTATGAATTCGATCCCGTAGAAGCGGTAGAGGATCGCGGCGAATCCGATAAGCGCGAGCGTGAAGATTACGCTTGAGATTAATGAGCCGAGGATTCGGCGGTATGCGACGGCGATGAAGATCAGCATCACGGGGAATGCGATCACTGCGGTCAGCTTGATTGCGCATGCGAGGAAAAAAATGGCGGCGAGGATGGCGGCCTGGCGTAGCGCGGGCATCGACTCGTCGAGCGTGACGATTGCGGCGAGGATGAGCAGCGGTGCGATGAAGCTCTCGCGCTCGTAGGCGTGATAGCGAAAGATCAGCGAGCTCCAGGCGTAGAGAATCGACGCGCAGATTGCGGTTGGGCGGCCGGCGATGCGGCGCGCGAGCGCGTAGGTGAGGAGGCTGGTGGCGAAAATTGCGGCCTCGTTCAGGAATTCGATCGACAGATAGCTTGCGCCGAACAACTTGAGGTAACCTGCCGCGATCCATTCGAGCAGCGGCATATGCGGTTGAACGAAATCGAGATACGGGCGCATCCCGACGCTCACCAGCCAAGCACTTTCGAGGTAGAAATCGTCCTCGACCCAGATTTCCGGATAGAGCATCCGCACGATGCGCGGGATGAGCAGCACGACGATGAGCCACGCGGAGATGTTCGCGGAGATGCGCTGCGATGAGCTCGGAGAAGTCATCGAAGCAGCCCGTCATATCCGCGCCGCGCACTTATGTGATCCCAAGCTGGCTTGATTGGATGGTCGTCGCGGCGATCGCGCTGCTGTCGAATACGATGGCCAGATCGGGCGGCCTGCGACGTGGGTTCGAGCTGATGCCGTGGCCGGACGGAATCGAGTACGCCGCCTCGGCGTTTAACCTCGCACATGGGCGCGGAGCGGTGCTGCATTTCGGTGGATATACTTACCCGTCGCGGTATACCGGTGGCTACCCGCTGATCCTCGAATTCTGCTACCGAGTTTCTGGCGAAAAGTTTCCGCTGTTCTTTGCGACCTCCCTGGTTGTTGGGATGCTCTCGGTCTTCGGCGTTTTCACGCTGGCGCGCGTGCCTTTCGGGCGGGCGGCCGCGACCGTTACGGCGCTCACGCTCGCGCTCTCTCCGGTTTTCATCACGTATTCGTCGCTCGCGATGAGCGACGTTCCCACTTTGTGCGTAACGATTTGCGCGGCAAGGATGCTGATGGGAGCGGCTTCAGACGACGCTCCTCAGTCGAGAGACTGGCTGCGAATGTGTTTGTGGCTGCTGTTCGGTCTGTTCGCCGGCTTCTCGACGATCATGCGCCCGACCAACGCCACTATCCTTGCCGGTCTCGCGCTGTGCGTCGTGATGGTGCCGCTTGAGGGTCAAGATATTTCCAGCCTGCTCAAAGCGTGCATCGCAATAGCAGTCGGTTTTGCGATTCCGGTTGCGTGGCAGTTGCATCAGAAC
>PMOH01000101.1 GCA_003161515.1 Deltaproteobacteria bacterium | reverse complement strand
GCATTACAATGACGCGGTGCTCGCGGCCGCGTGTACGGCGGGATATCGGCGGGTGATGACGTCGGATTTCAGAATTGCCAATCGCGAGAATCGGGTGATGCCGCGGATGGGACCGATGGCGAGCACCACGCTCAAGGATTTCAAGTGGATGCTCGAGGCGAGCCGCGCCGGCGCGATTCGTCATCGTACGATCGAAGCGATTGGTGAGCGCATACAGCGACTAGCCAGCTACGGAGAAACGTTACTGACGCGCGCTCATAGCGCGAAATGATCGGAGCGACCAGAGAAAAAATAAATGCGTGAAAATCAAATGGCCGATTTCTTCCGCGAGCTGGGGCATCAAATCGTCCAGACGAAGAGTTGCTTCTGGTACAGTTCGCAGCGCTTTCTATACAAAAATTTGCCGATTCACCGCAATGTGGATCCGTCCAGGTCTGAGCTGGCGAAGGTGATGGTTCGTGGCGTCGCGTTGGCGATTCGCTATCCGGGCACGCCGGGCGAAGCGGCGGCCGACGGCGGAATTTACGTTTGCGCGGATCGGAATTACGACTTCGCGACGCTCTCGGCGAATGCGCGCAGTCATACGCGGCGTGGGCTTGCGCGATGCACGGTAGAACGGATGGACTTCAAGGATCTCGCGGCGAAGGCCTACCCGCTCATCGCCGAGACCAACGTGCGACAGACTGGCAAGCAGCCGCATCGCAGCGCGGCGCACTGGAAATCTTTTTGCGAGCTTGCAGGCCGGTGGCCGGACCTGGAGGCGTGGGGTGCGTTCGTTGACGGCGAGCTAGCCGCGTTCATCGTCGCGATGCTGGCTGAGGACTGTTACTACATTCATCTGCAAAAAAGTTCGTCGGCACAGCTCAAGAACTATTCGAACAACGCGCTGCTGTTCACGGTCATGAAGACGGCGCTTGCGCGTCCCGAAGTTGGCTGGATTTCGAACGGTCAGATCGCGCTGGCCGCGAAAGAGGGCCTCTATCACTTCAAGACGAGCATGGGTTTCGGGATTCATCCGTTCAAAGAGCAGGTGGTGCTCAATCCGCTGATAAAACCGGGGCTGTCGATCGGTCGGGCGGTGACGAGTTGGCGGACGCGGATCGATCCGGAGAATCTTTTCTGGCGCAGGGCGTCGAAGGCGTTCGATCTGGCCGGAGATTGAAAGCGGCGCTTACTTGACCATGCGCCCGAAAATTCCCGCGCGCAGTCCTTCGAACATCCGATAGCGATTGACGATCCGCTCGTAGCCGACGCCGACCAGGAACGGCAGCAGATGAAATGCCAGGTAGTGCGGCTCGGGCTCCCACATCCGAAGTTCGATGTGGTTGAAGCCCGCCTTTTGGCCTTCAGCGTAAACGGTTTTGCGGGAATTCAGGCGATAGTAGGTCGGCCAGGGCTCGTGCGTTCCGGCGGGAAGTCCGCGCGCCCAATTGGCGACGATGTGATGAAACCAGTCGGGCGTTACCTTCGCGATGATCGCGACGTAGTGCCAGGAATTCGGAGTACGGAATAGAAAGACGCCGCCCTTTTTCAAAACTCGATTCACCTCGCGTAGAAACTGATCGGGCGCGGAGACGTGCTCGAGAACCCAATCCGACAACACGGCGTCGAAGGTGTTGTCCTCGAACGGCAGGGTGTTGTCGGCGTTGATGACGTGGGCCTCGTCGAGCTCGGGATTGTCGAGCACTTCGGGATCGAGGTCGGCGCCGACGACTCGAGCGACTTCGCCCTTGAAGATCCGGATCGATTGGCGGTCTGCGGGCGGACCGGCGCCCAGATTGAGCAGAACGGTTTGAGGCGTGGTCTCCTTGCGGACCCAGCCGTAGAAAGCGACGGCGCCGTCGCGAGTCTGGTCCGAATAGAAGCGGTTAAAGGTAGTGCTCGATATCATCAGACATCCTGCGCGAAGCCGTTCGAGTTCGATTTGGAGAGATGGGAACGACGCTACGGTAGTCAAGATAGCTGACAAAGCTGTCGATATCAAGACAAAGTAAATTAAATATAAAAGAATATAGACAATAATAGAGAAGCCGTGGTAGAATCCACTCACGCACAGAGTTTTCGACGCTCTTCCTCCGCTCATGAAGCCCTTTAGACCCAGACGAAAGCGACCGTCAGAGATGATGGCGAACGGATTGGTGGAAAAGGCGCTTGATGTTCGGACGTTGTCCAAACATTATCCGACGCTCCGTGCGGACCAGCTCGAGCGGATGGCGGGCGCCATGTCGCTGGTACGATTCAAACGAGGCGATCGGATTCCGGTCGAACGTCCATCAGCGGCCGACATCTTCCTGGTGCTGAAGGGCGCGATCGCGATCACGTGGCAGCACGACAGCCGCCACCAGGTGCTGGTCGCATTGCTGGCGCCGGGAGAAATATTTGGCGACTCGTCGATGGCGGAGCTGGCGGATGGCCTGAACGGGTATGCGTTCGCGAACAGCCTGGTCGCGAGAATCGATTCGGCGAGGCTGGTGGAAATCCTGCTCGGGGTTGAGTTGGGGGCGTTCAAAGCGGCGACGGAAATGACGGTAGGATGGTCGGCGAAAGCGCTGATGCGATACATAAAGATGTTTCACATGTCGCCGCGCGAGCGGCTGGTAGTTGCGCTGATCGAAATCGGATCGAAGTTTGGAGTGCGCGACTCGCGGGGGCTGATCCTGAATCTACCGATGACGCAGAAGGACCTGGCCGACCTGCTTGGCGCGTCGCGGCAAAAGATCAACGAATATTGGGGCGAGCTGGTGCGATTGGGCGCGGTGATCAACCTTGGGCGCCAGCTGATCCTGGTACCGGACAAGCTGGTCGCGCTGATCGGCAATCACGGACTGCGTCATCAAACCTCACCGCAGCGTCATTCCGCGGCGAGATCGCATAACGGCTCGGCGCATTCCCGACGCGAACAGATGCACCAATGAAAATGTTGCTGCGAATCGTGGTTGCTGTCGGCGTCGTCATTGCGATCGGCTTCGCGGGACTCCACGTTTTCGGCCAAAGGCAGTTGCAGGCGAACGAGGAGCC
>PMOH01000497.1 GCA_003161515.1 Deltaproteobacteria bacterium | reverse complement strand
CGGGTTTCACATTAAATCAAGTGGATTTCTTCACGCGCTCTTCTTAACCCTGCCCGCGCGAATACACCGGGTGCAGACCAGGATTCGCTGCACGTTGCCGTTAATCTCGGCGCGCACTTCCTGCAGGTTGGGATTCCATCGCCGCTTGGTCTTGTTGTTGGCGTGGCTGACGTTGTTGCCGACTGACGGATGCTTTTTGCAGTATGCGCAATGTCTCATTGGTCTTCCGTTCGATCCTTGAAAATTCCGATAGGTACAATCCTGCTAGGGTAGCCCGACCTGCGGCCGCGTGAAAGAGGGTGAATACCGGGCCTTCAGCAGCGCATCGCCGACCGCCTCCGACGTCAGCACCGCACCCGCGTCGCATCCGCACTTGAGGCTCATCAACCACGCACTGCGCCCGAGCGCGCCCGCATAACTGTCGAGCTGTTCCTTCAGTCCCTTCGGCGCGTCCTTGTCCTCGACCGTGATGTCCTTGGCGCTGACGATCACATCGTTCGGGACCGAGCCGGTCTGCTCGCTGAAGAGCTGCTTGATCATCGCGACGAACGCCTGATGGTCCAGCGCGGGCACGTCGGTCTTCATCACGCCGTCATAGCTCGAATCGGGGTGATTGTTGGGCACATACGCCAGCACCCGCCGAATCGAATCCGCGCGCGAGCTCTCGGCTGACGGCGCCTTCTCGTAGTCGGCCAGGATTACGCGCGCCGCGCTCGCATTCCCACCCGCCATGGCTCCGAGCGCGCGTCCCAGCAGTGCATTGGCCGCACTGCGCCGCAACTGCCCCTGCGCGGCTGCGATCATCCGCTGCACGTCGGGATTGTTGATCCCCGCCGACTTGAACACCGCCATCGCGTCCTCACCGTCGCCGCGATCGAGCAGCGCCTTCGCTGTTTCGAGCGGCATCAGCGGAGTCGTGTCGCGAATCGACGCGGTCGCGAGATACAGCTTGGTCGCGGCGACCAGCTTGGCCTCGACCCTTGTCTGCACCGCCTCGAACGCCTGCCATTGATCGCTCGAAATAAGTTTCTTGCCGGTCGCGCGCTCGGCAAACGCCTGCGCCGGCAGCGCCAGGAACGCGGACAAGCCGCCTACCACGTGCTCGCTGTCGGTGAAGGTGAAGCGATGGCGGTCCTCGGCCAGGGTCGAGAGATTCAGCGTCCAGATTTCGTAAGCACCGGTAAATTTCGCCTCGTTCGAATCGCGCGATGATTGAAACGACTCGGTCGGCAGGCTCACGATCATCACCGCGTCGAGCCGATCGTCGGGGTCCCCGGCGACGAATCGTTTGACGCACGCATCGACGCCGCCCGGCGGCTGGATCGGCACCGCCTTCACGTTCGGCAGCTTGCTGACGATTTGGTCGATATCGGCCTCGGTTTGCGGCGAAATCGGCCCGATCACGCCCACGCCAATCTTGATCTGATCCGCACGCGCTCCCGCCGCCGCCGCGAGCACAACCATCGCCGCGCCGAGCAGCATTGCCGTAATTTTTTTCATCGTTTGACTGATGCAGGCAAAGTGAAAAAACAAAATCGCTGCGCCGAGAGCTTTTCAAAACGCGCAGCGATCTTCAACCCGTAAAGTCATCCCCCTGGTTTTGACGCCACGACGGCGAGTTGCTTGAGTATCCAGTTATCCAGTCGGAAAGCTACAATGTCGAGTTAAGCCGTTCGCGAAAATGTCCGACCACATTGTCCACATATTGCCCGAGCAAGTCGCCAGCCAAATAGCGGCCGGCGAAGTGGTCGAGCGCCCGGCCTCCGCGGTCAAGGAGTTGGTCGAGAACTCGCTCGACGCCGGCGCGCGTTCGGTAAGCGTCGAGATCCTCGGCGGCGGTTCCGCGCTAATCGCAGTCGCCGACGACGGCTCGGGCATGACGCGCGCCGACGCCATCCTTTCGCTTCGCCGTCATGCGACGTCGAAAATTCGCAGCGCCGCCGACCTGACCGCGATTCGCACGCTCGGATTTCGCGGCGAGGCGCTCGCCTCGATCGCGAGCGTCTCGCACTTGCGGATGCAAACCCGCCGCGCCGCCGACGACAACGGCGTCGAGCTGGCAGCGCAGGCCGGCAATATCGAAGACACCCGCACCTGCGCGATAGCGGCAGGGACGCGAATCGAAGTCCGTCAGTTGTTTTTCAACACTCCGGCACGCCTGAAATTTTTGAAGACGGTCGCGACCGAGCAGGGCGCTATCGCCGAGTCGTTCCAGCGCGTCGCGCTCGCCAATCATCAGATCGCGTTTCGCCTGAGCGCCGACGGCCGCGTCGTCTTCGATCTGCCGCGCGCCAACTCGGTGCTCGAACGATTCCGGCAGGTGTTCGGTCCGAAGATCGCGACCAAGATGCTCGCGTTCGATCTCGATCGTCCCGGAATTCGCGCGCAGGGGCTGGCCGCAACCAGCCAGGAATCTTTCGCCACGGGCAGAATGCTTTACACGTTCGTCAACGGTCGCGCGGTGCGCGATCGGATGCTGATACGCGCAGTCGAGCAGGCTTACCAGACGCTGATCCCGCGCGGACGCCATCCGGCGACGATTCTGTTTATCGACATGCGGCCCGAAGATGTGGACGTCAACGTGCACCCGATGAAGACCGAGGTCCGTTTTCGCAACGGCGGCGCGGTTTTCGACGTCGTCTATCACGCGATTCGCGACCGGCTGTCGGACCAAACCGACAGTGCGAGCGTATCAACTTCGGCTGAGCCTTCGATGCCGCCGGCCGACGACGCCGCGATGGGCCTCATCACAATGTCGTCGAAGACCACGCAAGATCGCGCCGACGATCGCGCTCCGAGTATGCGCAGCGACTCGCCCTTGCGGCTGGTGCCCGATGCGCCTATCGACAAAGCGTTCCAGCGCCCGCTGACGCTCGCCTACGATCGCGACGCGCGCGGCGGCAGTCCGGCGGCTCCGATCCCTGCGACGCCAATACCAATGTATTCGCAGCTGCGGGTGATCGGACAAATCTTCGCGGGCTATATCGCACTCGAGACTGAGGAAGGGCTGCTCCTGATCGATCAGCACGCGGCGCACGAGCGCGTCACGTTCGAAAAGCTGCGACGCGAGCTCCGCGACGGCGGGATTCGCACGCAATCGATGCTCGCGCCGGTATCGGTCGAGCTAAACCCTGCGCGCGCATCGCAAGTCCATGCAGCTATCACCGAGATACGAGCGATGGGCTTCGAGGTCGAGCCGTTCGGCCCGACCACGTTGTTGCTCAAGGGCGCGCCGGCCGTGTTCGGCCCCGAAGGCGGCGCGAAGCTGCTCACAGACATGATCGAGAGCATGGGCGATGCGGGCTTTCGCGGCGGCGGCGAGTCGGCGTTCGAAAATTGGCTGAAGCAGCTCGCATGTCATGGCTCGGTCCGCGTCGGACGCGTGCTCGAGCCGGCCGAAATCCATTCGCTTCTCGCGGATCTCGATCGCACCGAGTTTAAAACCAACTGCCCGCACGGCCGCCCGGTGCATATCCAGTTCGCCCGCGGCCAAATCGAGCGAATGTTCCGCCGATGAGTTTTTCAGTGGCGGGATTCGGCACGACGATACGACCGGCGAGAATCGCGGTCGGCTTTATCGTCGGGCCGACCGGCGCGGGCAAGTCGGCGCTGGCGATGACCGTAGCGGAGCGCTCGAACTGCGAGATAGTCAACGCCGACTCGCGCCAGTTTTATCGCGGGATGGATCTCGGCACGGCGAAACCGTCGGCCGAGGATCGCCGGCGCGTGCCGCATCATCTTATAGATGTCCGCAATCCCGACCAGTCGCTCGACGTTGCGGAATTCGCGGAGCTTGCGCGCGCGGCTATCGAGGAAATTGCGGAACGCCGGCGAAATCCGCTGGTGGTCGGCGGCAGCGGTCTTTATCTGCGCGTGATCCGAGG
>PMOH01000492.1:467-3830 GCA_003161515.1 Deltaproteobacteria bacterium | reverse complement strand
TGGAGCCACCCGCCGGATTCGAACCGGCGACCTGCTGATTACGAATCAGCTGCTCTACCAACTGAGCTAGGGTGGCCCTCCATCGCGTCGCGCGCTGTCGGGAATAGCAGATTAGCGAAGGCGGGCCTTCCGAGAAAGACTCCCTTCGAGATCCTTTCCGTTTCTTTTGTGCGCGATGCGTCGGCTTGGTCGTTTGTCTCAGACTCGCGTCGGGAGCATCGTTTCTCCGAGCACATCACCGCTGCGTCATCACCGTGCCAATTCCGACTTCCATCGACTACGGCCAAGTTGCCACCGGCTATGACAATTCGCGGCTCTCTCGTTTCGTGCGCGCGGCGCCGTTCGAGGCTGACTATGCCGACGCCGCCGATTGCGTAGTGATCACCGCGCGCTAGCTCGAGCGCACCGCGGGAATTACCTCCTCCGCGAAGCGCTGGACTTCGTCGGGGTAGAACGGCCGCGGCAGTGTGAAGATGAAGTGCGTCACGCCCACCTTGAGATAGCGGTCGATCGTCTCCAGACATTCCTCGCGCGAGCCGATCATTATCTGGCGGCGCGCTTGCTCGGCGGTGGCGCCCGACATTGCGGTGACGCGCGCGAGCGCCGCCTTTTCGCGCTCCGCCGGCGCTCCGTAGCACAGTCCCATCATGACCGTCTTTTCGATTTGATCGGTGTCGCGGCCCACCGTATCGCCGTGCCGCTCGATCACCTTCAACAGGTCGGCGTATCGCTCCGCGCTCGCGCCTGGGACGTTCCACATGTCGGCATGCCTGGCGACGATCTTCAGCAGGACTTTCTCGCCTTGACCGCCGATCATTATGGGTGGATGTGGTTTCTGCAGCGGCTTAGGATTGCATACCGCGTCGGTGACGTTGTAGTGCTTGCCGTGCAGCGTCATTTTTTCCTGCTCGAACATCCCCTTGATGATTTGCAGCGATTCGTCCAGCGCCTGCAGGCGTCCGGGAATCGTCTTGAAATCGATCCCGAAACTTCGATGCTCGAGCTCGAACCATCCCGCGCCGAGGCCGAGGTTCAGGCGGCCGTCGCTGACGTGATCGAGCGCCGCCGCCATCTTCGCGGTGACACACGGGTTGCGATAAGTGTTGCCGTTCACCATCGCGCCGATGCGCGCGCGCTTGGTCTGCTGGCTGAGCGCGGTGAGCGTGGTCCATCCTTCGAGGCACGGGCCGGCCGGGTCGGGAACGAAGATTGGGTAGAAGTGATCGAAGGTCCAGAGCGAGTCGAAGCCCCAAGTGTCGGCGTTGCGCCACAAGTCTTTCAAATCTTTCCATTCGACCAGTTGCTGGCCCGTTTGAAGTCCGAATCGAATTGGATGCGTGGGCATTGGGAGTCTCCTTGATTGCTACGGCTAGGGCGCGAAACGATCGCGCGTCCAGTCTGTCAGAATTTTCATCAGGCGCGGCCGCGGGTCGCCGAGATGAGCCTTGGCGCCGCCGGCGCGCATGAAGTGATCCGCGCCCTCGATGAACGCGAGAGTCTTGTCGCTCGCGCCCGAAGCTTCGAATTCGCCGTGTACATCGGAAATGAAAATGTCCTGGTCGCCGTTCGCGCCTACGACCAGGGTGGGCACAGTCACCTTGGGCAGATTCGACGCCATCTTCGCCCATGATGACAGGCCGGACCAAGTCGATAGCCACGCGTCAGGAGTCACGATTCGGCCAAGGCCGAACGCTGAGTAGTTCGCGAGATCGGGCCGCGGCGAGATGATCGATCCGACCGCGCGCTCCGACGGATCGATCGACAGGTCGAGATAATTGAGGTTCGCCTGGGTGCGGTAGACGATCATGTACCTCGGCGCCATCGCGCGCCGCGTATGGTAATTGCGATTGTCGGCAATCGACGCCGCGAATTCCGGCGCGCGCATCGCGGCGCGGCCGTGGTTGGCGTCGGCGATATGACGCCGCGCGATCGCATCGATTCGGGCGCATCGCGCGACTTGCGCAGCGCGGTATCGCTCGACGAAATCCTTCGAGAAGTGGCTAGTGGCCGGTGGCGTCTTGAAGCCGTTGCGCTCGTCGTACATATCGAGCAAGGGATCGCTCGCCAGCGGAAGGGATTCGTCAACTACCGCTGCGTCGAGGCACGACATCAGCACCATCCCCTGTCCCGAATGCGCGGCGAGCGCGATATAGCCGTCGGCGCTCGGGAGATCGAACTTGTTCAGATCGGGAGGGCCGCCGCCGGGCGGCGCGGTCACGCGATTTCCCGCGGGCGTGCGCGCCTGCGAATCGTAGTACGCGAACAGCGAGCCGCCGCCGGAATTTCCGAGCATCACGATTTTCTCGAAGCCTTCCTCATCGCGCAAAAATCGAATTCCCGCCGCGAGATCGAGCAGCAGATTTTCGTGGAGCATCATCGCGTCGTTGTTCAGGTAGCGGGTGTTGAAACCGAACGCGGCGAAACCGGCCTCGACCCAAAACGGAATGGAGTAGTGCGTGCTGAAGTCGGCACGCGGATGCGCCATGATCACGACGGTGCGCGGCTTGCCGGTGAGTGGCGTGTAGAGGATGCCGCGCGATTTGCCGAAGTCGGCAGCGTAGAGCTGCACGGGCCGTTGGCGAATTGAGGGGTCGATATCTCCGAAATCGATCGGATAGCGGAGTTGGTAGTCAGCAGGCGCTTTAGGCATGTTCGGATCTCGCGCACTCGCGTCCGAACGTCAAGAATCATGCTCAAACTTTCGTAATGCTCCGCGGAATTCCATAGCTTTGATAAAAAAACAGAGCGAATATCGCCGCCCTAACGATAATTTTTTACGTTCCATCTCGCCAATCCAAGCTACAACAGAAATTTTCGTGTCTGATGATGGTTTTTTGATTTCTACAATTCGTTAAAAAATTTGACTTAGTCCTGGACCAGCAGGACTGTAGCTGCGAACGAATGATGCTTCATGGACTGCTTAGCAACGCTGACGAAGAGCCGCGTCAGGCGTCAACAGTCGAAGGATCGCTAGCAACAGTTCGCAGTGTTCCGGGGATCGGTCAGCGCGCAACTCACTGCCGAATCTGAAGTTAGTACTTGAACTGACCCGGGGAGGGGATCATGAAATTTCAATTCGTATCGGCGAACGGGTTCCGGCACCGTACCCTCATTTTGGCAGCAGTGCTGGTCATAGTTCCAACACTATTGATAAGTGTCTCATTTTCTCAGGACGGACCCGGCACCGTAAAAACGCCAAAACAAATTCCGAGCGATGCGGCCGGAGCCGGCGCGCGGATGGCCGTGGAACGCACCTTAGGAGGTCCGATCCCTCCCGATGCGTACCAGAACGCAATGAAACAGTGGGCCGCGATTTCGCCCGGGTCGCCGTTGACCACCCTCAGGCCGTTAAAAGGCAAGACG
>PMOH01000492.1:0-353 GCA_003161515.1 Deltaproteobacteria bacterium | reverse complement strand
TGACCGACCACGAGCCGATGGGCGCGATCGGCGAGCCGGGCGCGATCGCAATCGATCCGAACAACACCGACATTCTCTATGCCGGGACCTCCTCATATTTTAAAATCGGCGGTAACAATCAAGGTGTCCAACTCAACACCACGATCGGAATTCTGAAGTCCACCGACGGCGGCAATAGCTGGATCACGCTCGGGTCTGGATTTCCGCCCAGCAACGTCGGTAACGCGAGTCAATTCGTGAACCAGAGCATCTTCGGCATCGCGGTCGATCCCGCCAACAGCGCGAACCTGTACCTTGCGGCGAGCAGCGGTCTGTATTTCTCGATTGACTCCGGACAGAACTGGACGCTGGGA
>PMOH01000067.1:8753-11219 GCA_003161515.1 Deltaproteobacteria bacterium | reverse complement strand
GAGCTCGACATCAAGATCGAGGATCTCGACGCGATCGTCGCGACCCATCATCACATCGATCACTTCGGCGCATCGGGTGAGATACGACGCCGCAGTCATGCTGTCACCCATATACATCGTCTCGAAGCCGAGCGTGCGGGCAGGATGATCGAGTTCGGCAAGATGGCGCCGCACGATCGGCCAGAATCGCGCGCGTTTTTTGCGCGGCACGGATTTCCGATCGAACAATTCTCGCCGACCGGGATGCGTCCGGCGTGGATGGGCACCTCGATGTATGGACCGGTCACGCAGCCGGACAAATACATCGACGATCACGACGTCGTCAAAATCGGCGACCGCGAGCTGGAAGTGATCTGGACGCCGGGGCATTCGCCGGGTCACAACGTGATTTATTTGCGCAAAGAGAAGGTGATGATCGTCGGCGATCATCTGCTGCCCAAAATTACGCCACACGTCGGAATTTATCCGGATGCGTCGGGAACCAATCCACTCGGAGATTTTATCGCGTCGCAATTGAAGGTGCAGAAGTTCGACGTCGAGCTGGTTTTGCCTGCGCACGGCGGCGTCTATCATGACCATCGACATCGCGCGAATCAGTTGATCGAGCATCATCGGTATCGCGAGGCTGAAATGCTCGATTTGACGCGCCGTTCGCCGCAGACCGCGTTCGAAATTGCGCAGCAAGTATTCGGTGGCGAAGAAAGGCCGATATTCCACGTGATGGCGGCGACTTTCGAAACCCTCGCGCACCTCGAACTTGCCTGTTTTGAGGGCCGCGCGCGGCGCTCGGAGCGCGGTGAACAAACCGTGTTTCAGGCGTTATAAACCTGTTACGGGGGGTTTGCTAATTTGCCCAGACGGTGTATTTTGGCCCTGCTTAAACGAACGGCGGACAGGCGTGTTAGCTCGCTAAGTGGAGGGGTTCCTAGATTGAAGGAGGATGCCATGAAACGGAAGATCGGATTGGCGCTGGCAACGGGGCTGGCATTGTTGATCGCCGGTTGCGCGAGTCAAAGTAGCAGCGGCGGCAGCGGCGGAGGAGGCGGCAGCTCGACGCCACCACCGACCGGGGCGGCTGCGACGACTGCAAGAAACTTCAACCTGGCCGTGAAATGTCCCGGCGTGCACTGGGAGAAGAAGCACGGCTGGTCTGATCAGCAGATTATGCAGCAGGAATCTGTCGAAGAAGAAGATATTCCTGCTTGCGAGCAGTGGGTTCAGGCGCAGCCCAAGGGCTACGTGCCTCCTCCGCCCGGAGGGACTGTGGCAGAGAAAGGATCGACGGCTCCGGCTGGCGCTGCTCCGGCCCCGGCCCCTCACTAATAAGTCTGAGGGCGTAGGGCTGGTTCGTGCGGAGCGCGCTGTCATAAGCGCACTCGGGTGACAAAAATTTAGCGGCGCAGGATCTCGTGAGAGATACTGCGCCGCTTTTCTATTCTAAGGATTTAAGCCGGTGCGTGTCGCACCGGTGAACGTCTAGGCTGATGCCGTGCGTTTTGCATCGCGACGCGCCGGAGCACTGATGCGTCCGCTGCGGACCACTGGCGAGCGCCTCGCTAAGCGACGAGTCGATACGCCGGCCAGTTGCTGAGTCCGCCAATCGCGCAGGCCCCTGCGCAGAAATTGCGGCTCGATACCCAGCGTTTCGCACACCGTCTCGAACGAGAACGGGCCCTCTCCGCCTTCACCGATCAGCCACTGCTCAGCCTCGCTGAACAGACGCTTGCGAGGACCGCCCTTCGCGTCGGCATTATTCTGGAAGCATCGAAGTGCGTCTTCCAGGATCGCCATCATCAGCTTTTTGACCGGGCGGATCGTGCTGTCGTCACGCCGGCTGTCATAAAACTGCTCAGGCGTCAAAACGTCTGGCACGAAGAGATTTCCGATAGCGCTATTTTCCCATTCCATCGTAGTTTGTCCTCACCCGACCGTGCCTGCCTCCCGGTTAAGGGGTCAGGCGATCAATGCTGGGATTCCGACTGTCCTGCTTTCGAGCAACATCAAAGCAACGATCGTGCCGAATTTAGCGGCAACTGTCCTAATACAATTTAGCTAGCATGTTAAGCCGTCATGAACCGCAACTCGAATCGCCAGATGTTGAGTTATTCAGAAAATCCGCTACTTTTTCGCAAATCATTCCGCAATTTGCGAATTGTGCGGTTCTTGTGCGCAAGCTGGCTCATTTGCGACACGCGTTACGATTTGGCCACAAACCGACCGCAATATGTCGCGCGGTTGCCATACTTTGGCTGCGGCTCAGGTCGACGCTTTACTGAAACAACTATTGAACAGTGTCGGGACCGCCGCTGGTGCCGGCCGGACCGTGCTTGCGCTCCTCGAGCTTGAAAGTCAGCACGTCGAGCAGGCAATCGACCCGGTCGGCGAGCGCTTCGAGCAGCGTCTGCTTTTCGAGCGGCGTGATATCGAGATGAAAGCAAAGGAAGTTGATGAGCGCGGCGCCGCGCA
>PMOH01000067.1:0-8714 GCA_003161515.1 Deltaproteobacteria bacterium | reverse complement strand
AGCGCGTCGGGCCGCACCGGACACCATGCCACCGCCGCCTGCCGATACGAACGATCGCGAATCTCGCGGGCGATGCGGAACTCACCGATGCCCTCGAGCACCAGGTTGTAGCGGCCGTCGGCCAGCTTGACCAGCCCGCCGATTTTGCCGGCGCATCCTATCTCGAAAATATCGGGGAAGGCCCTGTAGTCGGCTTCCCAGTCGCCCTTGAGCAGCGTCATCCCGATAATCGCATGCTCGTTGGCGACGTCGCCGATCATCTCGCGATAGCGCGGCTCGAAAATATGCAGCGGCACGTTCAGGCCGGGGAACAGCACGAGATTCGGCAGCGGGAAGATTGGAATGATAGTGGGTAGTGCAGCCACGGTTAAATCGGCGCCCAACGTTAGACAGTCAGGTTAGGGCCGTTGTGATCCGCCGTCAAGTAAGCGTCGCGGAGATACCACTTGCGCGCGGTTTTGCTATGTTTCAACGAATCCGCGAAACTTCTTCTATCATCGACATGGAAACCAGATTGTTCATAGCGGGACGCTACCTCGACGCGGCCGGGTCTTCGCGTTTCCCCGACGTCGAGCCGGCTACCGAGCGAGAACTCGCGCAAGTCGCGAATGCCAGCACCGACGATGTGAATCGTGCGGTCGATGCGGCGCGCGAAGCCGCCGATCGCGGACCCTGGCCGCGGATGAGTTCCGACGTGCGCGCCGGCATCCTGAACAAGCTGGCGGACGGAATCGAGAAACGCGCGCGCGATCTCGGGATGCTCGAAGCGCGCGACGTTGGCAAGCCGGTCTCGGAGTGCGTCAATCACGACGTCGCACGCAGTGCGCGCAACCTTCGATTTTTTGCGTCCATCGCGCAGACCTGGACCCACGAGGCCGCCGACGGCGACGCGAAATTTCTCGGCCGCGACTTGAAACTGATGAGTGTCACGCAGCGGCCGCCGGTCGGCGTCGGCGCGATCGTCATTCCGTGGAACTCGCCGCTGATGCTCGCGACGTGGAATCTCGGGCCGTGCCTGGCGGCCGGAAATACCTGCGTGCTCAAGCCGTCGGAGCTGGCGCCGCTGACTTCGATCGCGCTCGGCGAGATTGCGAACGAAGCAGGTTTGCCCTCGGGCGTGCTGAATATCATCCCCGGTCTCGCCGACGCGGGCGCCGCGCTCGTCGCGCATCCCGGGGTTGACGCGATCGCGTTTACCGGCGGCGTCGCGACCGGGCGTCGCGTGATGGCGTCGGCGGCCGAATCGCTCAAGCGCGTCACGCTCGAACTTGGCGGCAAGTCGCCGAATCTGGTGTTCGCCGACGCGGATCTGAAACGCACCGCCGCAGGTGTCGCGCGCTCCATCTATCGCAGCCAGGGACAGTCGTGCGTGGCGGGCTCGCGCTTGCTGATCGACAGCCGAGTGGCTGCGAATTTTCTCGAACTGCTCGCTGGCGAGATCGCGACGCTCAAGATTGGCGACCCGCTTGCCGACGGCACCGAGTACGGCCCGCTGATATCCGGGGCGCATCGCGAGCGGGTGCATTCATTCGTCGCGGAGGCGGTCGCCAACGGTGCGAAAATTCTGGCCGGTGGAAAAATGCCCGCCGAACATGGGCGTGGATTCTACTACTCGCCGACGCTCCTCGATGGCGTCGATGCGACCTCGCGCGCCGTCTCCGAGGAAATCTTCGGACCGGTGCTGACGGTCGAACGATTCGACGACGAAGAGCAAGCGATCGCGAGCGCCAACGCGACCCGATTCGGCCTCGCGGCTTACGTCTGGACCTCAAACGTAGATCGCGCGCTTCGAGTGGCTGAAAAGATCAAAACCGGGATGGTATGGGTCAACAGTTTTTTTCTGCGCGACCTGCGCGTCCCGTTTGGAGGTGCGAAGATGAGCGGGCTCGGCAGACAGGGCGGCCGCTTCAGCATGGAGTTCTGGACCGAGCCGAAACTGGTGTGCGTCGCATACGGCGAGGAGGATCGCGATGGGTAAGGTCGTCGCCACCGTCTTCACCACCCACGTTCCGCGCTTGATGATCTCCGACCCGGTCGCGCGCCGCGCATACATGGGCCGCAGCGTGACCACTTTCTACGACGCGATGACCAAGCTCGAGCGCGAGCGCATCCGCCATCTCGACTTCGACACCTTCTTACTAATCGATACTCACTGGTTCTCCACTTTGGAGTACGTACTCAATGCTCACGAGCGGCTCGCGGGTGTGTATACATCGGAAGAGCTGCCGGAGATGCTGCACGGCCTCGAATATGACTATCGTGGCGACGCCGAACTCGCGCGCGCAGTCGAAATGGAGGCGCGGGAGCGGGGGATTCGTGCGATCGCGTCGGCACATAGCAACTTGCCAATACACTATCCGACGCTCAACGTGATGCACTATTTCAATCACGAGGCGCGCCGCCGCGTGCTCTCGGTCAGCGTTTGTCAAACTGCGTCGGTCAAAAATGATTTGGCGTATGGCGCCGCGATCGGACAGGCTATCTGGAAATCGAATCGTCGGGTCGTGATCGTGGCGTCGGGCGGCATGTCGCACAAATTCTGGGACTACGATCATATTCTCGATCGCGCATCGGCGTCGCCCGAAGACATCGCGTCAACCGCCAATCGTTTGTACGACGAACGAATCATGGAATGGTTCAAACAGGGGCGTCATGACGCGGTGCTGGCTTCGGCCGACGATTATCGCGCACATTGCTTGCCCGAGGGCCGCTTCTCGCATTACATCACGATGGCCGGCGCGATGGGCGCCGACTCGTGGACCTGGCGCGGCGAGCAGTTCGGAAAATACGAAGCCGCAATCGGCACCGGCCAGTCAATCTTTTTCTTTCAACCCTCATTCAGCGGCGCCGAGCGCGAAGCCGCCTAGCGCGATCGAGACACAACGATGGCGACGAACTTGGACCGGCTTAAGAAGGATCTGGATCGCCTCATTGCGAGGGGCGAATCGCTGAAACTTGCGATGGACAAGGAAATTCGAGGCGATGCCTTTGTCAAACAAATTCGTGCAGCCATCGGCGAGAAAGAAGGCGATGCGCTGCTTAAAGCGCTTCCAAACTTTGCAACCGAGTACGAGGCTTGGTACTCGGAATCTCTGGCTCTCCTCCGTCAGCTGCTACCCGCGAGAGTCGATAACTTCATTGGATTCTACGAGAAGCCGAAGGGGCGCAAGGACCTAACCAATGAAAACTACGTCATTCAGGACTACTTGCGGGGCTTGAGTCTGAGCCAAGGTGGCCGTGTGATTGTGGATCGTTCCGCAGCTGTGCAGCAATTCAACCAGCAGCTTGCGATAGTGAAAGCCGCAAAGAAGCGCTTCGAAAGCTCACTGTTCGAAATGAGGCAACTCGTACAAGCAGATGTATTCGATAGTGAAATCGGAGCGGCGCGCGAATTGCTTAAGAACAAGTTTCTTCGCGCAGCAGGCGCCATCGCCGGAGTGGTTTTGGAAAAGCATCTGCGCCAAGTCTGCGACGATCGCTCAATCACGGTGACGAAGAAAAATCCCGGTGTCGCCGATCTTAACCAGCTTTTGAGAGACAACTCGGTAATTGACGTACCCGAGTGGCGGCACGTCTCCATGCTCGGCGATATAAGAAATCTTTGCGTGCATAACAAGCTTAAGGAGCCAACCGCCGAGCAAGTCACCGATTTGGTTGACGGTACTGATAAAGTGCTCAAGACCGTAGCGTAAGACGTTTGTTCCTCGGGCATCGGCAAACCTGAATAGTTAGCGGTTGGCCAAAACTAAAGTATCGATAGCTGTGCCGGCAGGGACGCAACAGCGGTAGACTCGACGAGTCGGGAACTTAGCAATGAAACTTGCACATGGGATTTTGGCGATGCTGGTGACGCCGTTCACCGACGACTACCGGCTCAATGAAGATGCGCTGCGGCGCGAAGTCCAGTGGGCGATTGCGGCGGGCGCGCAGGGCGTCGTCGCCGCGCCGAGCATCGGTGAATTTCTGCACATGGACAACGCCGAGCGCACGCGCGTGTTCGAAATCGTGATCGAGGAGACCAGTGTCCACGCAGATCTCTCGGCAGTCGCGATGACTTCGGGCGCGACCACGCTCGAAACTCTTCGCTACGCAAAAATCGCAGCGCGTCTCGGCTACGACGCGCAGCAAGTGATCCCGCCGTACTACTGGCGATGCGGCGAGGCCGAAGTCGAGCGCCATTACCGCATGATTGCCGAGTCGGGTGACCTGCCCGTCGTCATCTACCACAATCCGGCGCTGAGCAAGTTCAACATCACGCCGCGTTTCGCGGGCAAGCTCGCGACGATTCCCGGCGTCGTCGCGTTCAAAGAAGTGCTGACCGACTTGCAGCATCTCGAGGCGCTGTATGACGAGGTGGACGGCCGCGCGGACATCTACAATACGTTTCGCGCGATGCTCGCGGGGCTGATGCTCGGCGCGTCCGGCGGCTTCATCAATATTTTCGCGGTGCCCGCCGCGGTCGCGCTGCTCAAGGCGTACCAGGCCGGCGACTATAAGCGCGCGGAGGAAATTCAGCGCCGGCTCAATCGATGCTTCCCGCGCGGCGGCGAGGAAACGCTCGGTCATCTCGGTACGACGAAAGTCACCGCATCGGTCGCGACTGGAATCGAGATGGGCCCGGCGCGACCGCCGTACATGGCGCCCGCTGACGCCGCCGATCGAATCCGCAAGCGCCTTCCGCTGCTCAACGAGGTCATCTGAGATGGGCGCGCGCTCGGGCAACAATTACCTGTCGTCGCTGAAAAAGCTCGGCGCCGAAATCTGGATCGCGGGCGCGCGCGCCGGCGACGTCACCGCGCATCCCGCGTTTGCGAATTGTGCCCGCTCGGTCGCTTCGCTCTACGACATGCAGATGGAGCATCCCGAGACGATGACCTTCCGCACCGACGACGGCGGTCGCGCGGGTATGTCGTTCATCATCCCGAAAACTGCCGACGACCTGCGCAAGCGCTCGCGCATGATGAAAACATGGGCCGACTTCGGCTGCGGGATGCTCGGGCGCACGCCGGATTATTTGAACGTGAGTCTCGCCGCGATGGCCGCGGCGCGCGAATTTTTCGCCGAGAGCGATAAGCGTCACGGCGACAACATCTGGAACTACTATATGGAGGCGCGTCATCACGATTGGTGCGCGACGCATACGCTGGTCAACCCGCGCGCGAGCCGCGCCGCTGGATGGGCGGGACACACCGACGCCGACCTCGCGCTGAAGCTGGTCGAAAAAACCAACGACGGCATCGTAGTGAGCGGATGCCGGATGCTCGCGACGCTCGCGCCGCTGTCGGAGGAACTGCTCGTGTTTCCTTCGACCGTGCTGAAGGCCGAGCCGGCGGCAGAGCCGTTCGCGCTGTCGTTCGCGATCAATTGCAACGCCAAGGGCTTGAAATTCCTGTGTCGCGACACCTACGACCTCGGCCGTTCGCGCTTCGATCATCCGCTCGCGTCGCGCTTCGACGAAATGGACGCGGTGGTGGTCTTCGACAACGTGCTCGTCCCGTGGGAACGCGTATTCCTGTGCGGCGACGTCGCGCGATGCAACGCGCTGTACGCGGGAACCGACGCAGTCGTCCACATGATGCATCAGGTCGCGGTGAAAAATGTCGCGAAGAGCGAATTCGTTTTGGGACTGGCGGCGCGAATCGCCGAGGCCAGCGACGCGATGAGTTTGCCGCACGTGCGCGAGCGCATCGCCGAGATGATCACGACCACCGAAACGATGCGCGCATGCCTGCGCGCGGCCGAAGCCGACGCCGCGCTGGACAAGTGGGGCGTGTTCACGCCGGCGCGAGCGCCGCTCGACACCGCGCGCAATCTTTTCCCGCGTTTGTATCCGCGCCTGGTCGAAATTATCCAGCTGAACAGCTCGAGCTCGCTGATGGCGACCCCGTCGACAGCCGATTTCGCCAACCCTGCCGAGCTGCCGGACATCGAGCGCTACTTCGCCGCCGCCGACAGTCCCGCGAAGGAGCGTGTCGCGCTCTATCGATTGGCGTGGGAAGTCGCATGCAGCGCATTCGGCGGCCGCCAGGTCCTCTACGAGCGTTTCTTCTTCGGCGACCCCGTCCGAATGGCCAGCGCCCTGGTCGACAACACCGACCTGAAGCCCCTGGTCGAGAGAGTGCGCGCCTTCCTGAAACGCCCCGACTGATCGCGTCCTAACCTCCCCTTGTCCGAGGGGAGGTCGCCGCGCGCCAAAGGAGCGCGGCGGGAGAGGTGCAACGCCGGCCGATGCCGCGCTGCCAGTTGTGCTTCTGTCGAACGGGCCGGACGCGTGTCTCTGCATTGTGATTAAACGAGTTGGCGAAGCTGCGCTGTCATGCGTTGCACCTCTCCCGGCGACACCGCTGCGCGGCTTACGCCGACCTCTCCTCGGACAAGAAGAGGTTAGGAAGGCGCTTCGCGCGAAGCATGGCGGATGGCGGGCGAGGGCGTTGCCCGCTATCGTCATGCATTCATGGCACGACTTCGAAAAGCCGCTCGCATCTGGGGGAATCCCAAGGCGCGCGAAATTGGCGAGCGCGTCCTCTTCGCTCCCGACGACCACCTATTCACAATCGATCCACCCGCGATGTTCGGCCGCCGTGCTCCAATCGAAATCGAGATTGGTGCCGGCAAGGGTGAGTTCATCATCGAGCGCGCCGCCGAATTTCCCGATCGCGACTTTATCGCAGTCGAGCTTTCATCGACGATCACGCGGGTGCTGGCCGTGCGATGCGGCCGCGCGGGACTCGACAATTTGCGCGTCGTGCGGATGGACGCGCGCACGCTGGTCAATCTCATGCTGGCCGACGCGAGCGTCAGCGCGTTCCACATTTATTATCCCGACCCGTGGCCGAAGGAGCGTCACGTCAAGCATCGCCTGTTCACGCCGACGCTGGTCGCGAGCCTGTTTCGCACCGTCGAGCCGGGCGCGACCGCGTATGTCGCGACCGACGTGCGCGATTATTCCGCCGAGATTTTCCCGATGATGCTCGCGGCGGGTTTTATCCGCGCGGTCGAGGCCGCGCCGGGCGCCGAGCGGACGGGTTTCGCGCGCAAGTACGTCGCCGCCGGCAAGCCGGTCTATTCGGCCGCATTCCGCAAGCCGCGCGAGTCCAAAAGTAACTGAATCCGCCATCCTGTCACCGCACGCGCGCGAACCGTGCATTGAGCGCGGATTGCAATGCCGAACACCGTTGTTTAACCTTTCCGCGTCACCCGATGAAGCGCTTGTTGTTGATATTGGTGGCTCTCGCTTTGCTGCCTGCCACTGCATGCAGTCTGCGCCAGAAGCCGACCGGCGAGAACTACTACGCGCAGGCTCAACTTGATTTTGCGACAAAAGAATACAAGGCGGCGATCGAAAATTATCAGCAGGTGATCGACAAATTCCCGTTCAGCCCCTACGCCGAAGATGCCGAGATGAAAATCGGCCTCGCCTACTACCAGCAGAAGGACTACGCCGAGGCGATCGGCGCGCTCGACGACTTCCAGCGGATGCATCCGACGAGCAAAAATCTCGAGCTCGTCACGTACTACATCGGGCTGAGCTACTACGATCAGATTGGGCGCGAGGATCAGGACCAGGGCAAGACCACCGCGGCGCTCAAGCGCTTCCAGGAATTGGAGCAGCGCTTTCCGGAAGGCGACTTCGCCGCGCTCGCGCACGACAAGGTGCTGGTATGCCGCGAGATGCTCGCGCGCAACCAGATGATCGTCGGCAACTACTATTATAAACGGGCGAACTTCCGTGCGGCGGAATCGCGCTTCGCCGAGCTGCTCCAGAAATATCCGGAGACGCCCGTCGCCCCGGACGCGCTCTTCGAGCTGGGAGTTTCGCTCGAGCGAGAAGGCAAGCGATACTCGGCGGCGCAGGCTTTCGCCGCTGTCGAGAAGCATTTCCCCAATTCCAACTACGCCAAGCGAGCCCAGACCGAGCTCGCCAAGCTTCATCAGCCAATCGACACCGAAGAAGATCCGCTGCCACTGGTGCTCGCTGAAACCGGCTACGGCGGCAATCCCGACGATTCGAACGCGGACAACGTAATCGTGCGCCAGCGCTCGGATATGAACGGCGCGCAGGTCGCGTCGTCGGGTGGCGGCGGGACTTACGGCGCCGACGGACTGCCGAACCTCGACGCGGCGCCGCCGTCGAGCGCGGCTCTGAAAGCGTTGTCGCCGGAGGTGCAAGCCGTCGCGAATGCGCCTGATCCGTCGCAGCCCGATCTTCCGAGCCGAAAGAGTGGCACACCTGACATGATGCGAGCGCCTGCCCCGATATTGCCGAAACCCACCGGCAGTATTGCCGGCGCCGCCGCAGCGCAGGCGCGCGCGATGACTGGTGCGGCCGAAGATGCGCCGTCGGAGCCCGCGATGCCTCAGCTGACTGCGAGCTCGGATGCGCCCGCGCCCGCTCCGGCGATGGGTGAAATGACCGCAGATTCCGTGCCGGTGGCGACGATGCATCAGGTGACCGGCCCCGGCGATACCGCGTCGTCGTCTGCGCCGCTGTCGCTGAGCGAGCCGCCCGCAGCCGGTCCCGCGACGCTGAAAACGATCAGGCTGTCATCGAACGATCCGCCGCTGTCGGTGATTCTCGAGCTCAGCGGTCCCGTCAGCTTCGCCAAAAATCTCGAGAGTAATTCCGACGGCTCGACCGCAACTGTCGTGCTCAAGGACGTCACCCCCGACCCGGCCCTGCAGACTCATCTCGTGTTCGACAAGTCGATCTTCAA
>PMOH01000186.1 GCA_003161515.1 Deltaproteobacteria bacterium | reverse complement strand
CCGTCTTACCCGATGTGTATAGCGGCTGAATTCGCGGCCTTGATTCTCAACGCGCGCGTCGCGATGATTCAAGCATGCTATACGAATTGCGAATCTATCATTGCATGCCGGGGAAGTTGCCTGCCGTAGTGGCGCGCTTCGAGAACGCGACCGTGGCGCTGTTCGAAAAGCATGGCATCCAGCAAGTTGGCTTCTGGACGGTAAATATCGGCGAATCGAACGCGGACCTTTATTACATCCTGAAATGGGATTCGCTCGATGAGCGCCAAAAGAAATTCGCGGCATTTCAAGCGGATCCGGACTGGATCGCGGCACGCGCCAAGAGCGAGGAGGGCGGCCCATTGATCGCGTCGTTCAGCAATTCGATTCTGACGCCGACCAGATTTTCCGCCCTGAAGTAGCGCGTCCAGCCGCGCTGCTGTGAATCGTGCTCAATCCACCGAACTTTTGTCGAGCCGAAATCCGATCCGGATTTCCACCTGGAACGTCGGCTCGCCTTTCTTGTTCACCGACCCGCGAGTGTTCTTGACCTCGAACCAGTCGATATTCCGGATCGTCTTGCGAGCCTTGAGCAATGCGTTGCGCACCGCCTGATGGATGCTGTCGTCGGATATCCCGACCACCTCGATTATCTTGTAGGTATTATCCGGCATCACACTCTCCTTTGCGTCTTTGTGCGGAGCTCTCGCATCAGCAAATAACTAGGCGGATTTAACTCGTGCGTATCGCTTCCCGATTCATTGCTCAGGGCCCGGGTCCGTGTAGTGCGGGTCGTTCGGCGGCGCCTCTTCTATCTTCTGGCTGGGGTTGGAATCTGCCTCCGAGTTTTTTAACTCGGCACTATCATCGTGTTTGCGATGTTTTCGCTTGTGCGGTTTTTTGGAAGCGGGTGAGGCGCCATTTCCGCAACTCGAATCTCCGCTCGGACAGGGGAAGGCACTTAAGGCCTGTCGATCGGTGGTGCTCGCATCCTGTGCACGCGCAATTCCTGCTCCTATCGTCAGCACCGATATAGAAAGTAGAATCGCTAGCGACCGCAGCCTTGACATGAGCACCTCCGTCCCGAGTCTGAAGCTCGACATTATCGCACTCGGCCTTAGTAAAGCACTTTCGCTCTCAGCTGCGGAAACACTTTCGAAACCTTGCCGAGCAGGTAATCACCGTAGGTCCCGCTAACTGTCGCCAGGTCGGTCCCGTCCCATCGCCGCCCGTCGCGCCGCCGATAGCTCGCGGTAGGATCAGGCGCAAGAACTTCAATCGGCCTCAGCACCGCGTCGAAGCTCGGATCGAGAAAGAGCGGCATCGAAATACGATCCTGCGTCGAGACATTGCGCACCCGATGCAACGCCGACACGTACCGCCCGGCCGTCAACCGCTCGAGCATGTCGCCGATATTGCAGACCAACGAATCATGCACCGGCGGCGCCGGCGTCCATCGATCGCGATGCCAAATCTGCAAGCCTCCGACGTCGTCCTGCCGCAGCAACGTCAGCAGTCCGTAATCGGTGTGCTCGCCCACGCCAAGTTCGTTTTCATCCGAGCTGGCTGCCGCCGGTGGATAGTTGAAGATGCGGAAGAGCACGGTCGGGTCACGGGTGTACCGCTCGACGAAATAATCCTGCGGAAGCCCAAGGCCGACGGCAATTCCGCGCAGTACTAATTGGCCGACCGCCGTGACCTCATCTATATAGGCGAGAATCGCGTCGCGAAATCCCGGCATCGCGGGGAAAAGGTTCGCGCCATGGAGCGGCAATTCTGCTCGCACGCGCGGGTCGTCGAGCCCCAACTCAGTGCCGAAGTAGATTCCTTCCTTGCGATCGGGCCGCCCCGAGGTCAACTCACCATCGACCGGAAAATATCCGCGCCACGCGCGCCCGCCATGCGCCATCGCGATGCGCATCTTCTGCTGCACCGGTGAAGCAAAAAACTCGCGCGCGAGCGCCATCAGCCGCTCCGCCAGGGCAGCGGAGATGTTGTGGCCGGTCACGTAAAAGAACCCATACTCGCAGCACGCACGATCAAGCTCCGCACCGATGCGCGAAATGTCTTCAGAGCCGCCGCGCAACGACGCGATATCGATGATCGGCAGGGTCTCGATCGAGTTCGTCATCGTCGCGTCACCCGAGGCTCCGCAGGAAATCGCGCAGCACGCGATCCCACTTCTGCCAGTCGGCGCCGCTCGCGAGATGACCTTTGTCGCTGTCGATCTCGAAGTAAGTAGCATCGACGCCCGCCGCCTTCAGCTTCGCCATCACCCCAGGCGCGATGCTCGGCGGAAACAGTTTGTCGGTGCGCGACAGCACGTAGAGCACCTTCGCGCGAATCTTCGCGAAGTCCTTCTCGGCGTTGTAATGCGATCGCGCGCGCGCCAGCGCAATCATCGAATTGGGATCAAAGGACCGCGCCCACGGTTCCGCGAGCTGATTGATCGCCGCCTCGCGCTTTTCCGGATCGGGAAACCTCGAAGCCAGCTCAGCCTCGATTCCGTAACGCTTGAGCGTCGCGACCCGCAGCTCAGTCATGAAACCTATCATCTCCGCGTTGCCGTAATGATGCCCGCCGTTCCATCCGGGAGCTTCCGCAAATCGCGCGCGCAAATCGGCGACCATGCGATCACCATCAGTCGCGTTGGGCGCCGTGACCACTGCGACTATCCCGCGCATCGCGTCCGGAAACGTGACGCCCCATTGAAATGCCTGGTAGCCGCCGAACGAAAGCCCTGCGACTGCCACGAGGTGCTGCACGCCAAGTGCGTCGAGCATCGCGCGCTGCGCCGTGACGATGTCCACCAGGCTGTAGTCAGGAAAATCCGGTCCGTACCGCATGCCGGTTTTCGGATTGACGCTCGCCGGCGCCGTCGATCCGTACGACGAGCCCAGCATGTTCGACGACACGACGAAATATTTCTGGGTGTCGATCGCCTTCGCCGGTCCGATCAGCCCGTCCCACCATCCGGGTTCGCCATTGGCATCGAGTCCCGCCGCGTGCTGGCTCGAAGTGTATCCATGCGTCACGAGCACGACATTGCGCGCATCCGGCGCGAGCGTTCCATAGGTCTCATAGGTCAGTTGGAGCTCGGGCAAGACTTCGCCGCTTTCAAGGCGGAAGTTCCGGGTCGAAAAACTTTTTACTTCGACTACGCCGAGGCCCCTCGCATTCGCCATCGCATCGCTCCTTCGATCGTTCTACCGCGTGCAGTCGGTTTGCGAAAGCGTTTGACAGGCGTGCAAAAAGTAGCTTACAAAATTGTAAGTAACGGCCGGACCGCGAATCGCGAAAGGAGTCACTCGGTATGGATACTCCCGAGTTGTGGCAATTCACCAGCTCTCACTTCAACGAGAAAGCGCGCTGGGCGCTGGACTTCAAGCATGTGCCACATATCCGCCATTCGCTGATTCCCGGATTTCACGTCCCCGTGGTCAAGCGAATGACCGGCAAGACCCACGTCCCCGTGCTGAAGTTGAACGGCATCGCGATTTCGGACTCGAGCAAAATTATCGACGCGCTCGAGCGTGCGTATCCCGAACCCGCGCTCTATCCCGCCGACCCTGAGCAGCGCCGCCGCGCGCTCGAGCTCGAAGACTTTTTCGATGAGGAACTTGGACCGTACATCCGGCGCTGGGTTTTTCACGTTATCCTGCCGTATCCGAAATTTGTGCGCGCCGCGTTCGTGTCTCACGCGAGTCCCGCTGCTCAACTCGCGCAGCGCGCGATGTCGCCGCTGATCGGCGCTGTCATGCGGCGGCAGATGGAGATCAATCCCGCCACCGCCGAGGTCGCGCGCGCCAAGACGATCGCCGCGATGGATCGATTGGAGCGCGAGTTGCAGCCGTCGGGTTACCTGGTGGGCGATAGCTTCACGGTGGCTGATCTTACAGCGGCTGCGCTGCTGTCGCCGCTGGTCAGGCCGCCGGAGTTTCCATACAAGGCCGCGACGCCGCTCCCGGAGCCGTTCGCGAAAATCATCGACTCTCTCTCGACCCATGCCGCGTTCCAATGGACGCTTGAGACCTACCGGAAGCATCGCGGCGAATCGGCAGAGGTCGCAACCGAGGCGAGCGTATCCCGCACGAGGGCAGATGCGAGCCGTACCGCGACAACCGCGCGTTAGCTCCAGGAGCCATCCTGCGACCGGCACGGTTCGAGACCGGACTGGCGCTCGTCGGCGTCGAAGCGCGGCGGAGACTCGCAATGCGATCCTCGAAGCGGCGCAGCGTCGCCTGCTGGCCGGCGGCCCGGAAGCCATCCGCCTGCAGGAAATCGCCGCCGACGCCGGCATCTCGCATCCCGCGATCCTCCATCACTTTGGCAGCCGCGAGGGCCTGGTCGAAGCGATGGTCATGCGGGGCGTCACGAATCTTCAGACGCAATTTCTCGAAGGATGGCCGAGCGCGAAGGAACCCGACATCGAGGGCGTATTCGATCGCTTCTACGAAGTCGCTTCGCGTCGAGGAATTGCGCGGATGCTCGCGTGGCTGATTCTTTCCGGCAAGAGCAACCGAACGATGACCCCAAACGTGTTCAAGCCCGCCGCCGAAAGAATGCACGCCGGCCGCATCCGCCGCGCGCAGCAACAGGGCCGGCGGTTGCCTGCGCTGGAAGAGACGCTATTCGCCGCGACCTTTCTTTTTATATTAGTGCTCGGCGATTCATTGTTCGGCCCAAGCGTCCGCCGCGCAGTAGGGCTCGGCTCGGGCGCCGACACCACGCGCCGATTCCGCCGCTGGCTGAGCAAAACAGTCGAGCTATTGGAAACGCGCCGTGCGCACAGCTGATATTCAGTGGCGCGGGCCGCCGTGCCCGCGGCTGAGTGTTCACAGTTTTGGCTTACGGCTGAACGTCCAGAAGCGCACGCCGGTGGCGCCGGCTTCTTCGCCGTTCACGATCACCTCGAAGCCCTGTTTCTGGTAGAACGCGACGTTGCGCTGGTTCTCGGTTTCGAGATAGCACGGGACCCGCTCACTGTCCGCGCGCTCAAGCATCGGACGCATCAACTCACCGCCGATTCCGCGATGCTGACGGCTCGGCTCGACGCCCAGCAGGAACAGGTACCAGCACGGGGCGGTCATGTCGCGCTCGCGCGCCTGCCATTCGCGTCCCACCACATCGCGATACCGCTGATACGCGTCGTTGCCGATGATGGTCGGAGTCTCGTGCATCCCGGACGCTTCGATATTCTCTCGCGTCCATTTCACGTTCGGCGGGAGCCACAGCGCGACGCCTTCGAGCGCCCCGGCAGTCACATACACTTCGCCGGTGAGAACCCCGAAGCGGATCATCCTCGCGTACACGTCTGGCAACAGCCGCGCACGTTCGACCGCGTCGGGAATCGCGTAAATCATCAACGGATCGTCCTGAAACGCGCGCGCGAGCGTCGCCCCCGCCGCCGGGATTTGCGAGTCGGCGAGTCTTACAATTTTCGCACTCACAACTCGTATCTTCTCACAGCGCGCGTCCGCGATGTAACGACATCATCGATACGCAGCTGCTTGGATCCCGTACAACTCGGCGTATTGTCCGCCTTTCGCCATCAGCGCTTCGTGAGTGCCGACTTCTGCCACGCGCGCGCCGTCGAGCACGACGATCTGATCGGCCATCCGCACCGTGCTGAACCGATGCGAGATCAGGATCGTGATTTGTCCCTGGCGTCCGTTGCCCGAGTTACCGTCGCGCCGTTCGCTGCGCGCCACCGCGGCGTAGCGCTCGAACAGCGCGTGTTCGGTCTCGGCGTCCAGTGCCGCGGTCGGTTCATCGAGCACGAGCAGTATCGGATGATCGCGCATGAAGCCTCGCGCCAGCGCCAGCTTCTGCCATTGTCCAAAACTCACTTCGACCCCGAGCGGCCAGGTCGGGCCGAGTTGGGTCTCGAGGCCGGCATTCAGGTGCGCCACAACGTCATCGGCGCCCGCGCGATTCACCGCTGCAACCACCGCATGCTCGTCATCGATCCGCGGGACGTCGCCGAGACCTACTGTGTGGCGCGCGCGAAACTCGAAGCGGAAAAAATCCTGGAACGCGCCCGCGACGTGCTCGCGCCAATCGTCAGCGGGGATTCGCGCCAGGTCCACTCCATCTATCAGGATGTGTCCATGGTCGGGCTGATAGAGCCGCGCCAACAGCTTGACCAGCGTACTTTTCCCGGCGCCGTTCTCGCCGACGATCGCAATCACCGACCCTTGCTTCAAGTCGAGGCTCACATCGTCGAGCACATGCCGCGTCGTGCCGGGATACGCGAACGACACATGCTCGAGCCGGATGCCGTCAACCAGCCGATCGGGCGCCGGCGTGTCAGCATTCTCGGTCAGCGCGGCCGCATAATCCTCCAGCCACGCCAGCCGGCGCGAACCGTCGAGCCAGATGCCGCGCAGAAATCCAATTTCGCCGACGGTCGCCCCAATGTACGCCGACAGCCGCGATCCCGCTGCGAGCACCAACAGCACCTGTCCCGACGTCGCGTGGAGTGTCACCGTGACGTACACGATCGCGCCGATATAACCGGCGCCGAAAATCAACCACGCCACCGTATGCCACGCCGCGCTGCCCCATCGCGCGGACGCGACCGGCCCGTACCAGCGCTCCCACGCGTCGCGTCGCAATTTCACCAGACGATTTCCAATCCGCGTCACCCGCACTTCTTTTCCCGGAGGCGCAGTCGTCGCGACGGTGAACAGATGCCGCGCGAGCCGATTCGCCGATGCGCCGCGCTCTTCCGCCGCGCGTTCGATACCGGGCCGCCAGGTCGAGGTCAGCACAGTAGGCAGCGCGAATGCGGCCAGCAGCGCGAGGATCGGGCTTATCGACATCAGCAGCACGACCGTCACGCCAAGCCGCAGGATCCATCCGCAGGTCGAGAACAGCGACATGTACATGTGGTCGAGCACGAAGACCTGGTCGCGCAAGACGGCGAGCCGGTCGAGGTATTCTGGACGTTCATGATGCGCGATCGTCGCGACGGTGGCCTGCAAGCGTGCAACGTGAGACTCGAGCGCGATTGTCAGTCGGTCGCGGAAGCGGCGCTGAACGCGGTCGCTGGTCACGCGCAGAAACCAGGTGCCGACCGCCGAGATAGCGAGCCCCATCGCCGA
>PMOH01000079.1 GCA_003161515.1 Deltaproteobacteria bacterium | reverse complement strand
ATGCCGGGGACGCCGCGCGGGGTTTCGTCATCGAACAGGATTGAGATCACGCCGTAGAATGCGACGATAGTCCAGAAAGCGCCGGTGCTGAATGGCGGCAGCGCTGCTGCCGTCGCGCTAAGTACCAGCGCCGCGATTGCATCTTGCAATAGCCAGAGTTCATTCATCTATCGCCACTCCAGATGAAGAACCGGTACCGGCTTCGCTTCCGCGAAGCTGTCCGGAGGCCAGAAGCCATTTCCTGCCGCTCGCGTTGCTCGCTTCGTCAGGATGACATGTCGCACTTCCATATCGCGAGGGGCGTCATGGGCCCTACTCGCCGGTCCAGTTTGGTTTTCGCTTTTGCGAGAATGCCAGCGGGCCTTCTATCGCGTCTTTTGATCTGAACAGCTTCGACTGCAAATCGTAATGCTTGGCGAGCGCTTCCTGGATCGGCAGGCCGAGTCCGGTCATCGCTGCCTCCTTGGAGGCCTGGACCGACAGCGGGGAGCATTCCATGATTTCAGCGGCCCATTTTTCCGCTGTCGGGATCAGATCCTTCAGCGGCACCACCTCGTTCGCGATTCCGAAGCGTAGCGCGTCGGCGGCTGTGATGTGCTTGCCCGTGAGCATCATGCCCATCGCGATCTTCAGCGGGATCTGACGCGGCAGACGATGCACGCCGCCCGCTGCGGCCATCAGGCCGACCCGCGGTTCCGGCAATCCGAAGCGCGCATGCTCGGCGGCTATGATGATATCGCACGAGAGCGCGATTTCGAATCCGCCGCCCAGCGCGAAACCGTTCACCGCCGCGATGATCGGCTTGTAGATGTCGTAGCGCGCGGTGATTCCGGCGAAGCCGCCCTTGCCGCGAATCGACTTCTCCAGTTCGCCGCGATTCTCCGCGGTCCAGCGCAAATCATTGCCGGCTGAGAAGCCCTTGTCGCCGGCGCCCGTGACTATCGCCACCCACGCCGACTTGTCCGCGACGAAATCGTCCCACACGCTGTCCATCTCGACGTGACACGGCGGATGCAACGCGTTCATCCGCTCAGGCCGGTTGAACGTGATGTAGGCGATATGGTTGTGCTTCTCGTATTTAATAAATTTCAGATCCATCTTTTCACCGTCCATTCCAATTTATATTACTGCTCATCCAACAATTCGAAAAATGCGTCGATGCTTTGCATCAACTGCCGCCGGATTTGTACGCGCGTGCCTTCAATCAGATGCATCGTGACGCGGCCGCTGGTGCCGTCGGCCAGGTTGACGCGCGCATCCTCGACGCCCGCGACGCTGCCCGGCTCGAAAATCCGCATCCCGTAAACCAGTGAGCCGCGCTGCGACCTCCCTTTCACCAGAGTCAGCTTACGCGCCATCGGGGTCTCCCTCGTTCATATTCGTTGGTCTATAGCATAACGTTGACAATCAGGGATGACGCCCACAGAATCTCGCCGATGGATGGAATCTATTTAGGGACCCGCCGCTTGAAAAAAGGTAGATTTTCTCGTTTTGTCCTGCTCGCGATCACGTCAATGACGGTGATCCTCGCCGGATGTGGCCTCGCTTACCAGGCTGGCACCCGAATCAAGGCGACGCGGATGTCGGATTCGCTGCAGGTGGGCCAAACCTCGCCCCAGATACACCATTCGTGGGGTGAACCGGACATTCGGACCTATCTGCCGGGCGAGACCGAGGTCTGGAGCTACCCCTATAAGCCAAATAGTAACGACGTTACAGCCGCGCTGCTGTATACCTCGTCCAAGGACGGCGACAAGGGTACCTTCCTCGATTTGAAGTTTGTGGAGGGTAAACTCGTCTCATGGCAGGAAGCCGAGCATACGCTGCCGCTGAAGGGGCATACCGGCATCGGGTTGGGGATCAACCAGGGGCCGATTGGGAATGGGACCCAGACGCAGCCTGGAGCGGTTCACTACTAGTGCAGCGGAACGCTGCCAGTGGGGGTGCCATGGGGAACGCATACTTGCAACGAGCCAGAATCATCGTGTCTAATTGAGCCCGGACATGGGGTATGGTGGTAAGTTCGGTGTGGTGGCATTGTCGTTGAAAATGACTGCATATGAGTTGAATCAGCGTCGCGTAGCGGCGGCGGCCACGCTCGTCGGGAGACTTGCCTGATGGCGACCGCTCGCAAGAGTTTCGAGGCGATTCTGCTCGACCGATCGTGGGTCTCGGCCCAGGATCTCGACAAGGCGCGTCAGCGCAAAAAGCCCGGGCAGGAGCTGGCCGACGTGCTGGTCGAGATGGGCGCGCTGGAGCCGCAACGCCTCGCACGCGCACTCGCGCAGGAATACCGCCTGCCATTCCAGGCTCATATCGACGAAAACTCGCTCGATTCCAAGCTCGTTTCCAAGATTCCGATCAACTACGCCAAGAAAAACCGCTTGCTGCCGCTGTCGACCGTCGACGGCGCCCTGATTATCGCGATGGCCGATCCGGCCAACTTCGAGCCGCTCGACGATTTGCGAATCCTGTTTGGCGCGCAGATCAATGTGGTGATCGCGCCGGCTGAAGTAATTGCCGAGGCGATCAATCGCGCGTACGACCAGGCGTCGGCCACTTCAGCCGAAGACCTGATGATCGATCTGCAGGAAGAGCGGCTCGACGTGGTCGCCAACGAACTCGCGTCGGAGCCGCTGGACTTGCTCGAGTCCGACGATTCGGCGCCGATCATCAAGCTCGTCAACGGCGTGCTGTCGCAAGCGGTCAAGGATCGCGCGTCGGACATCCACGTCGAAGTTTTCGAAAAAGAAATGGTGGTGCGCTTCCGCGTGGACGGCATGATGTACGACGTGCTGTCGCCGCCCAAGCGCTTTCAGCCGGCGATCACCTCGCGCGTCAAGGTTATGGCGGGCCTCAATATCGCCGAGAAGCGCCTGCCGCAGGACGGCAGAATCCGCCTGCGCATCGCGGGCCGCGATATTGATTTGCGCGTCTCGTCAATTCCGACCGCGTTCGGCGAGCGCATCGTGCTGCGACTGCTTGACCGCGCGCAGGCGGTGGAAGCCATCAACCTCGACCATCTCGGTTTTTCGGGCGACAACCTTCAGCGCCTCGATCGCCTAATCCGCCAGAGTCACGGGATCATCCTGGCGACCGGGCCGACCGGCTCGGGCAAATCAACAACGTTGTACGCGTGTCTGACCCGGATCAACTCTCCTGAAAAAAATATCATCACGATCGAAGATCCGATCGAGTACCAGTTGCGCGGCGTCGGCCAGATGCAGGTGAATCCGAAGATCGAGCTGACCTTCGCCAGCGGCTTGCGCTCGATACTGCGCCAGGATCCCGACGTGATCATGGTCGGCGAAATCCGTGACAGCGAGACCGCCGAAATCGCAATCCAGGCCGCGCTCACCGGCCATCTCGTGTTCTCGACGCTGCACACCAACGACTCGTTCGGCGCAGTGACGCGATTGGTCGATATGGGAATCGAGCCGTTCCTGGTCTCGTCATCGATTCTCGCCGTGCTCGCGCAACGCCTGGTCCGCAAGCTCTGCGTCGATTGCCGCGAGCCCTACAAAGCCAGCGAAACCGAACTCGCGCGCATCGGGCTCAAGGGCCCTCAGGCGGAAAACAAGGTCTGCCGTCCCAAGGGATGCCGCAATTGCCGCAACACCGGCTATCGCGGCCGAATGGCGATCCAGGAATTGATGATCATGGACGACGAAATCCGCTCGCTCGTGATGCAGAACGCCGACGCCGCGACGCTGCGCCGCAAATGCACCAGCGTTGGGATGACGCTGCTGCGCCAGGACGGTGCGGCGCGCGTGATGCGTGGCGAGACTTCGATCGAAGAGTTGCTGCGAGTCACGCAGGAAGACATCGACTAGATCCGCATTTCATTTTTTACCGATGCCAGTATTTGCTTATCGAGGTCTTGGCGCCGACGGTCGCTCCGTCAACGGCGTAGTTGACGCCGACAGCGCGCGCACCGCGCGCGGCAAACTGCGCGCGTCGGGGATTTTTCCGACCGACCTCAACGAAGAGTCCAACGCCGCGCAACGCTCGGCCGCCAAGCGCGAGTGGCTCCCCTCGCTGTGGCGGCGCAAGATGCCGGCCGCGGACCTCGCGCTACTGACGCGCCAGCTGAGCGCGCTGCTCGGCGCGGGCGTGCAGTTGGTCGATGCGCTCAGCGCGCTCGCCGATCAATCGTCGCGCGCGGCGACCAAGCGGATGCTCTCGCAGGTGCGCGAGCGCGTGCGCGAGGGCTCGTCGCTGGCCGACGCGCTGACCAATCATCGCGACGTCTTTTCAGACCTGTACATCGGGATGGTGCGCGCGGGCGAGCAGGCTGCCGCGCTCGAAGCCGTCCTCGATCGGCTGGCCGAGTACAGCGAGCGCCAGAATGAATTCGTGACCAAGGTTCGCGGCGCGCTGACCTATCCGATCATCATGATGTGCGTCGGCACCGGAATCATGGCGTTCCTGGTGGCGTACGTGGTGCCGCAGGTCGCGACGATTTTCGAGCAACAGCATGCCGCGCTGCCTTTGGCGACGCGAATCCTGATTACGTTTTCGGGTCTCATCACCGGCTACTGGATTCCGCTCGGCCTGCTGCTGGTCGGTATCGTCGCAGGATTCACCGCCGCGATGGCGACGCCGCGCGGCCGCCGCATCTACGATACCGCGATTCTGAAGGTGTACTACATCGGGCCGACGATGATTCGAATTATCTGCGCGCGCTTCGCACGAACGCTCGCAACCCTGCTCGCCAGCGGCGTCCAGTTGCTGCCGTCGCTCGACGCAGTCAAAGGCGTGGTAACCAACGGCCTGCTCAAGGACGCCGTCGAGCAGAGCCGCGAGAGTATCCGCGAGGGCCACGGCATGGCGCAGACGTTGGCGCGCAGCGGGCTCTTCCCGCCGCTGCTGATCGAGATGATCCGCGTCGGCGAGCGCTCCGGCGAACTGGAGCGGATGCTCGAGCGCGTCGCCGACAATTACGAGCGCGA
>PMOH01000087.1 GCA_003161515.1 Deltaproteobacteria bacterium | reverse complement strand
GTTTGGATCAGGCTGACGGCGTTCACGAAATACACCGTCGCGGCACTGTCACCGATCAGCTGCTGCGCGACCAGCAGCGCGATCGATATCGAGCCGCTGCCGCGCGCGATCGGCAGCAGCATGTACGCGACGCCTTCGATCGCGAGTCCCGCCACCATCGCCCGTCCAGTGCCGAGCACGTCGGCGGTCCTGCGCGCGGCCAACGCGCCGAAGAGCGAGCTTGCGCCGCCGACCGCGAAGATCACGCCGAGTACGCCGGGACGGAAGCCGAGCGCGTTGACGACGTACAACACGTAGAGCGTGCCGACCAGGCTGTTCGCGAAGCCGCCCGCGATCACGTTGACTCCGAATGCGCGCAGACGGCTGTCGCTGAACACCAGGCGCGCGCCGTCGGCGATCTCGCGGGCTACGCTTGAATCGCGCGCGCGTGGCGCAGGTGCGGGTTCGGGCTTTCGTATCAGCGCAATCGCCAACGCTGACGCAAGGAATGAAATCGCGTCGATCAGAATCGCGAACGGCGCCGTCAGCCATTGCACCAGCCATCCTGATAGCGCGAAGCCGCCCGCTTCCGCGACTCCGGCGCTGGCGGTGAGCTTGCTGTTCGCGTCGATGAGATCTTCGCGCTCGACGAGCGACGGCAGGTAGGATCGATAGGCGACGTCAAAGAAGAGATCGAGCGCCGAGTACGCGAGCATCACGGTGCATAGCTGCACCATCGTCAGCGCCGCAAACATTGCGGCAATTGGAATCGTGCCCAATACGATGAAGCGGCCAATGTCGGTGGTGATTAGAATCGGGCGCCGGCGGACGCGATCGACTATCACGCCCGCGAACAGTCCGAGCACCAGTGTCGGCACAATACCGGCCGCGGCGAGGATCCCCATCTGGAATGGAGTCGCCTTGAGCGCGATCACGGCGGCAAAGCTGATCGCGACGTCGCCCATCCGCGTGCCGAACAGCGAGACCGTCTCGCCGGTCCACAATTTCATGAAGTCCGCGTGGCGAAATAACACGCTCTTGCGGCGAGCCCCGGCGCCGATTGATTCGTTGTCTTTTTCTTTCGGTTGCATTCAAATTCTCACGCGCGGCCATCCGCGCGCCGAACGTAAAAAAGGAAAAGCCCCGGGCTTCGACGCCCGAGGCTTTTTCAAGCCAGCTTTCGAAGTATCCCTCACCCTCCAGGAAGACGATTGATATGGATGGGGGTGACTTTCATGAGATTCTCCGAGTTCTGACTGAGTCGCGAGATTACTGCCGCAGCACGAGCAGGTCAAGAAATCGGCTAGTCGAACTTGAGAACGATTTTGCCGAAATGCTCGCTCGCTTGCATCATGCGATGGGCCGTCGGCGCGTCGGCGGCTGGCACCACTTTGTAAATCGGCGGCCGCAACTTGCCGGCCTCGAGCGCGGCGCCGAATTGCTCGAGGAACGCCGCGACGATCTGGGCTTTCTCCGCGGCCGAACGGTTGCGAAGCGTTGATCCGAATATTTTCAGATGCCGTCGCAGGACGGCCGCCAGGTCCAGCTCGCCGCGCGTCCCATTCATCAAGCCGATCAGGACCAGGCGCCCGCCTTGCGCGAGCGACTCGATATTCCCCGCGAGATAAGCGCCGCCGATGCTGTCCAGAATCGCATCGACGCCGCGCCCGTCAGTTGCGGCCCTCACCGCCGGAGCGAACGGCCCGCTCTTGTAGTTGATCGCGACGTCGGCGCCGAGCTTACGGCACTGATCGCATTTCTCGTCAGAGCCGGCGGTCACGATCACGCGCACGGCGGCTTCTTTGAGCAACTGAATCGACGCGGTGCCGATACCGCTGCCGCCGCCATGAATCAGAGCAGTCTCGCCGGGCTTGATTCCGGCGAGCATAAAAAAATTCAGGAACACCGTCAAAAACACTTCGGGGATTCCCGCGGCTTCCTCGAAACTCAGCGTCGCGGGAATCTTCATCGCGGACCTGTAGTGCGCCACCGCCTTCTCCGCGTAGCCGCCGCCGGGTATCAACGCCATCGCGTGATCGCCGACTTTCCATCCCTTGACCGATTCGCCAAGCGCGACGGCCTCGCCGGCAACCTCCATGCCGATAATTTCCGACGCGCCCGGCGGAGGCGGATAGAATCCCTGGCGTTGCAATATATCCGCGCGATTGACTCCGGCGGCACGGACACGAATCAGGATTTCATCAGGCTTGATCGCTGGCTCGGAAACTTCGGCGAGTTTGAGCGCGCTCTCATCGCCCGGCTTTTCGACAACTACTGCCTTCATTTGCTTCACCACTATCTGTAGATCATCTTCACCGATATCTGCTTCCAGCCGCTGCCGTCGTAGTGAAACTTGCACTGGTCGAACGTCGGCGCGCTGAACTTCGGCACGACGTTGTTTGAAAATCCGTAGCCCTCGAGCGGATAGCCGATCATATTCGATTTGAATTTGCCGCTGCTGTCCTCGTCGTGAAAGAGCGTGACGGCGTAGTCGCCGGCCGCAAAGGCTCCGGGGAAAACGCACTCGCCGCCGACGTTCTTAATCGGCGCCGTGACGTGCCTGATTATATGCGAGTCGTCGCGCGGGAATCCCTCGGGTCCCGGCCACAGCGAGCACACCAATTGCCCCTTGTTGTTTCGAAGCCCGGTCACCGCGACCTTGACCCCCTTCGACGAATCCTGCGCCCGCGACCGGACGGGCAGCGCGACCATTGCCAGCAACAGCGCCAGTGCTACGAAGCGGATTCTGACTCTCATCAAATTGCAACTCCACAAACGAAGAGGGCCCATGAGGACCCTCTCACGCGTTAATCACGACTGCGCGCGCCGTTTAGTTGTAGTTGTTGATCACCGTGACGCCGACGTTCTGGAACGTGTTCATCTCGTTGAAAATTTTGTTGATGCCGTCGAGCCCGCAGGTCCCCGTCACCATCGCCTTGGGCGTGACCTTCTTCGCCTCGACCATTTGGAGCATCTGCGGATAATGCGACGCCTGCATTCCGAGCGATCCGATCAATTGCAGTTCCATCGTGACGATCCGATCGATCGGCACCGGAATCTCGCCCTGTTCCGCCGCAGTGGTGAGTCCGATCTGCAGATGACGTCCCTGCTTGCGCAGACTCATGATCGAATTGCGGCACGTCGCCGAGACGCCGAGCGCATCGACCGATACGTGCGCGCCGCTGCCGGTGAGATCGAAAATCGCCGAGATCGGATCGGTCTTCTTCGCGTTGATTACATGCGACGCGCCCATCCCCTTGGCGAGTTCGAGTTTGGCTGAGTCGAGATCGACACCGATAACGTTGGCTCCCATGGCCGCTGCGATATTAATCGCCGAGAGCCCGATTCCACCGCATCCGTGAACGACGACCCACTCGCCCGGCTTCACTTGCGCGCGATCGACGACGCCATGAAACGACGTCATGAAGCGGCAGCCCATCGAGGCAGCCTCGACGAAGTCGATACTCGCGGGGAGCGTCACGAGGTTCATGTCGGCGAACGGCACCGCGACCAAGTGGCCGAATCCGCCGTGATACGAGAATCCCGGGAGCAGCGGCGTCAGGCATACGTTGGATTGCCCGTTGCGGCAGTACTCGCAGGTGCCGTCGCCCTGGCTGAACGGCACCACGACGCGCGCGCCCTTCTTGAAGTTGCGCACGTCTTTGCCAACTTCCTCGACGATGCCGGTGAACTCATGGCCAAGGACTGCGCCGGGCTGCGCCGAAAGTCCCATCCAGGTCCAGTCGCCTGACCACGCATGCCAATCTGATCGGCAAATGCCGTTGGCCTCGACCCGAACGATAGCGCTGGTCGGCGCGCATTCAGGATCAGGAACAGTTTTCACGACGAGCGGCTTCTTAGTCGCCTCAAATACTGCAGCTTTCATTATTGTCAGTCCTCCTTACACGAGTTCAGTTTTCGGTATAGCGCCTTCTAACAAGTTCTAACAGGGACCCTTCGACTCCACTCAGGGTAAACTCCGCCCGCATCTTATTCTTCCCTCGGGTGCAGGGGTCACCCCTGCCCAAGGAGGTGCGGAACCCACGGTGGGTTCCGCATTAAATAAAGTGATCTACCCTTCCCCCTCCTAGAGTAACCGCGCGACGGTCTTCTCGAACTCAGCCGGCGTACTCGCATCGATATCAATCGGATGCAGATCGACACCCGCCTCGTCCTGCGCCTTCAGTCTTTCGACCGCTCCTTCGATCCCGCCGATATAACCCAACTCTGACAGCAGCTTTGGCGACAGCGCCGCAGTGCCCGCCTTCGAGCCGCCCGCATCCCACGCTTCCTTGACCTTCTGCACATCGGCGCCGAAGCCGAAGCGTGTGAGTTGCTCCGAATAGAACGTCCCCATGCGCGCGGCGTAGAACGCGACGTTGGCCGCGTGTCCCGCCTTTGCGCGATCGACATTGTCGGTCACCGTCACATGTCCCGGCGCTTTCACTGCGACGTCGCGCGGGTTGCGTCCGGCGGCACTTGCGATCTCGCGGAAATCCGCGATCGCTTTCTTGAGCGAGTTGATCGGAATCATCACCGGCAGCCATCCGTCGGTTTTCTTCGCGGTGAACTCGACGCTCTTCTTGTTGAGCGACGCGATCCAGATTGGAATGTGCTTGCGCGGAGTCTCGAAGCGCATCGTGAAGCCGCGCTGCAGCTTGAACAGCTTGCCCTCGTAGTTAAGCGGCGTCTGCGCGAAAATCATGTTGATAATGTCCACGTACTCCTTCATCCGCGTCAGCGGCGGATTGAACGGGACGCCGTGGAAATGCTCGATCACCTGCGGCCCGCTGGTGCCGAGCCCGATGATCATGCGGCCGTTGCTCAGCTCGTCGAGCGTGCCGAAATGCTGCGCGAGCGCCGCAGGCGTGCGCGAGTAGATATTGACGATCGAGGTCGCCAACTGGATCTTGCTGGTATGCTCGGCGAGCAGCGTCAGCAGCGTGAACGCGTCGCGGCCCCACGCCTCGGCCACCCAAATCGAATGGATTCCCGCGGCGTCCGCGATTTTCGCTTTTTCGATCGTGCCCTTGAAATCAGGCTTGCCCTGCCAATTGACTCCGACTGCTAATTTGCGCGCCATTGAAATTCTCCTTCTTGCCGCTAAGCGATATCGCGAACTCGTTCATGCCATCGACTGACGTTTTTGAAATCTTTCACCATCGAAAAATTCGCCGGGTTGAGCGCGAGAAAAAACAGCGGATGGTAGAGCGACGCATCCGCCATCGTGAAGCTCTTGCCCAGGAAAAAATCCTTGCCTGCGAGCTGATCGTCGATCATCCTTAGATAGCCCGCGAGCTGCTCCTTCATCGACGCGTGGCGCTCGCGCATCTGCGCCGTGGTCATCCCGATCAGCTTCTCGCGATTCGCTTTGAGCTTCGCGTCACCGACCCCATCGAGCAAATCGGGAATCGTCAGAAACAAAATCGGCATGAAGAACGTGTTGTCGGCCCAATTGTCGATGAGTTCGATCAGCAAGCGCGAGTCGTCGGGAATCACGCGATTCGCCGGCACCTTGCGATCGATCCACTTGATGATGTCGGCCGAGTTGTAAACCACCTCACTATCCCATTCGAGCACCGGCACCCGCGTCCACGCGCCCTTGGTCACCGCCAGCAAATTGGTCTTGTCCTCGTAATGGCAGTCGATCGGATTCCATTTGAGATGCTTGTACGTAAGCACGCGCCGCACCTTCTCGGTGAACGGCGAGATCGGATACTGGTAGAGATTTATTTCACCCATTGGTCGTCAGATCCTCGTGACTGTCAGCTCAAACACGATCTCCTCACGAATCAGATTCCGAATATGACATCCGCGCTCGGCGACTTCGACCAATCGATGCAGCTGCTCGTCATTGGCGCCGGATTCAACTTGAAGTTCTACTTTAATTTCTTTCAGGTGTCCTTTTTCGTTGGCGCGCGCATGCACCGACGACCGCCCCAGCTCCACTTTGCGCACGCGCGCAGCCACTCGGAGCGATATCAGCAAGCATCCGCCCAGCGCACCAAGGAACGACGAAACGGGATCGGGCGCCGCACTATCTTCTCCCGACAGCCGCCATCGCAGCGCACCGTACTTCACCTCAGCGTTCAGCGAATTGCCCACCGCATCGACGACGACCTCGCGATGATGCGTCGCTTGCTGTGATTGGTCGGTAGTTGGCACGTTCGGCGTTGTCCTTCACGCCCAACCTAGCCGAGACCGCGACTTTTCTACAAACCGTTCGTTCAGGGATTTATCCGTGCTCGATTTTTCCGCGGCGAAGTATCATTGTATGTAACAGCTCGGGGGTCAGCTCATGAAGACGCGATTCATATCTCTATTCGTGGCCGTCACATTGGTCGCCACTCTCGTTTCCGACGCCGCCGCCCACGACATGGACGACATGGACTCCGGCAGCGGCGGAGGCACCGGCGCGATGGGCCAGATGGGCGCGCACATGAAGATGAGCGACCACATGACGATGACCGAGACGCGCGCGATGACGCCGGCCGACACCCAGCGCGGCGAACAGATCGTCGCCACGATGCGCGCGAAGCTGTCCAAGTACGAGGACTACAAGGCCGCAATCGCCGACGGCTACGTGCCTTACATGGAGTCGGTGCCGCAGGACGTTTACCATTTCGCCAATCGCACAGCGACGGCCTCCGAGTACATGGGCGACTTCGACCTCGCGCGCCCCGGTTCTCTCCTCTACGAGAAAAAGACTTTCGGCGGATACAAGTTGGTCGGCGCGATGTACGATGCGCCCGCCGCCGACACTCCCGAGCAGCTCGACGCGTTGATCCCGCTCAGCCTTTCCCACTGGCACGCGCACACCAACATTTGCCTGCCGAAAGGCGTCACTGAAGAAGACGTGATGAATGGCAATGTCGCAGCGAAGATGCGTCCGGATATTTCCTCGGCGTCCCGCGCGCCGGACGAGTTTGGTCGTCGCAGCGGCAGCGCTGGTGACAGTGTGCGCATGCGCGTCGGCTACCTGGCCGATCCGCGCTTCGGCTTCACCGGCACGATTTCAAATCAGGCCGACTGCGAAGCGGCGGATGGAAATTTTCACAAACAGATTTTCGGCTGGATGATCCACGTCTATCCGTTCGCGAGCGAAGATCTCAAGGTTGCATTCAGCCTGGAAGCCCCCTGACGCACGCCTCGGCTACTGTTCAGCGGCAGTGATCCGATACGCGCAGCGGCGCGCGCCCGCCAGGATGTGATCGGTGCGCTCGACCCGCGCCCTGCCGCCGAGCACTGCGCGGAACAGACTGAGCTCTTCGCGGCATAAGCCCTGGCAGGTCGATGCCGCAGCGCAGATCGGACAATGATTCTCCGCCAACAGCATCGAGCCGTCGGGCATCCGCGAACACTCGGCCATGTATCCCTGCTCGCGACGAATCTCGGCTAACGCGTGCGCGCGCTTTGCGATCGATTTCCCCGCCGGCCGAAGCCGCGCGCGATATTCGTCGATCTGGCGCCGCGTTCTCTCACGCAACAGCTTGTCCATCCC
>PMOH01000252.1 GCA_003161515.1 Deltaproteobacteria bacterium | reverse complement strand
TAACCGTCGTAGCGATGCATCGCGTCGATCATCAGCTTCAACGCCGGATCGACAATCGACCGCGCCTCTTCAGGGTCGAGTCGCTCCATCAGATCCATCGACCCCTTGATATCCGCGAACAGCGCCGTCACCGTCTTGCGCTCGCCGCCCGCAGCGTCCGCGGCCTCCTGCTCAAGCCTGACGCGAACCGCAGCCTCGACTAAGGGCGACGATGGCTTGGTGCTAGCGATGGCTCCCCGAGCCACCGTCAGCGCCGCCCCACATTCACCGCAAAACTTAAACTCCGGTGGATTCTCCAACCCACACCGCGAACATTTATTCCGCAGCGCAGCCCCGCACCCGCCGCAAAACTTCATCCCGCCCGGATTTTCCGTGCTGCAACTCGAGCATCGCATCGCGATGAGTTTCTAACGCGTCAGCTTGTCTTAGCAACCCGGGACATTGACGCAGTTATCCGGCTGGTTGCGCCGCACCGGGCTGTTCTGCAAGCTCGCGCTGCCTGTAAAGATGTAGATGCCGCCCCCGACAGTGCTCGCATCATTGGCAGTCACACGGCTGCGCTTCAGCGTCAGGCTCCCGCCGTCTGTGATGACAATCCCTCCCCCCAGTCCCCCGATCGGGCCGCTGGCAGCGTTGTGGGTCACCGGGCTGTGGTTCAACTGCACAGTGCCACCAAAGATGCCCAGGCCCCCGCCCTTGGCCCCGGTGGTTGAGATCGCCTTATTGTTGGTCACAGGGCTGTGGTTCAGCGTGAGAATCCCACGGTCATTGGAGATGCCACCGGCGTCGGTGCTCGCGATGTTGTCGCTGACTGGACTGTTCGTCAACGTTGTCGTGCCCTTGAAGCTGTTCTCCAGGCCGCCGCCCTCGCCCGCCGAATTATTTCTAATCGTGGTTGCCGTCACCTTTATGATGCCATCGCTGTTGAAGAAGCCGCCCCCGGTAAAGGCCGTATTGTTGCTGAGTGAGCTGTTGGTGATGGTCACGGTGGCCGGCCCGGTGCCCAGGCTGCTGTTGCGATTGTCGATTCCGCCTCCGAGTAAATTGCTCGTGTTGTTCGCGATGCTGCTGTTGATTATCTGCATCCGGCCTTGGTTCTCGATGCCGCCACCCTGCGCCGGGGCGATGTTGCGGCTCACGATAGTATCGATCAACGACGCTGTGCCGAAATTCACGAGACCACCTCCCATCCCACTCGTTTGGCTGAGAGCGGTGTTGTCATTCAGCGTGCTATTAATCAGCGTGAGGGTGCCATCTACGTCGTTGGCGATACCGCCGCCCCCCTCTTCGCCCTCGTTGTGACTGACCGTCACGTTCGTCAGCGTCAATGTGCCGTCCGTGAGAATCCCACCGGCAGGAGGGCATTTGCCATTGGTGATGGTCAAGCCGCTGATGCTGACCGTATAGCCCTTGTCGATCTGCATCACGCATTCACCCTGGCTGCCATCGATGATTGTCTGATGCGTACCACTCCCAAGCAGGGTCAGGTTCTTGGCCGCTACGGGCGGATCGATCAGGAGGTTCTCGGTGTAGGTACCCGTTGCGATTTTGATGCTGTCACCCGTCTGCGCGGCGTCAATGGCGGACTGGATTGTGCTGTAGGTACAGCCAGTGGGACAGACCTTTAAGGTGCCGGCAACGGCAGCCGACGAGTGAATCCACATCGCGGCGCTGGCCGCAACTAAGAGCATAGTGAAACGCGTCACATGTCCCCCTTATAACGATCACTACGTGATGCCATGGCGGCCTCCATCTGCCAGATTGGCAGTTGGCCACCATGACGATAGCCTGCCTTATCGTATGATTATTCTACAGTTTGTATCTTTAGTCAAGTTGTGAAGAGGCAAGCTGATTTTCAACCAGCGATATCTACACAAATCCACCCGCAACGCACTCTCTTGCGTTCCATCGAGACCTGAGCGGTGCGTATCTGGAGTTTTGATCTCCGCGTTCCATTGGCAATCGAGCGCAAACTCACCATTTCAGGCCCGTCGCCTCGGTGAGGAACGGTGCACTACGGGGCACGGTTGACCCATCGCGGAGACGGGGGCGAATATTTTAACTGAATGCGGAATTGCTTCATTAGTACAATTGGAGGGCGAGGAGCGATTCTGTTCGGCGCCGTTGTTTTCGCGGCACTCGCAGTTGGGTTGCATAGCGCGGAGGGCCAGAGTCAGCCATCGGCGCCTGACTCACTCAAGCCACCCGCCGGCGAACACCTGCGAGCGCACGTGCATGCATCCGGGCAGCAGATTTACACCTGCGATGGATCAAAATGGATTCTCAGCGGACCCGATGCCAACCTGTTTGACGAAAGCGGAAAAAAGGTCGGGTCTCACTTCGCCGGGCCAACCTGGCAATGGTCGGACGGCAGCCAGGTGACCGCGAAACCTATAGCCAGTGCTACCCTCGATCCGGAATCGATTCCGTGGTTACTTTTGACCGCGACCGGGCATACCGGCGATGGCGAGATGAAGGACGTTTCCAGTGTCCAGCGACTGCAGACGAAAGGCGGCAAAGCTCCCGCTAACGGCTGCGAAGAATCGCACACAGGTGCGCAGGCGCGAGTCTCTTATACGGCCGAATATTATTTCTATGTGCCCTGATACAGCGAGAGGAGCCGGAGGGTTACCACTTCAGACCCATCGCCTCGGTCAGGAACTTCATGAATGGCGCCGATGATGCGCACGCTTTCGAAAACAAATCCATGAACTCGGCCGAGCAGACTTCCTTGCGTGTAAATTGCGTGCCTCCTACGAAGTCCTTGCGCTTGAGATCCTCGATCATCGGATGGCTGGCGTCGTAGCCCTTCGGCGGACGCGACAGCATGTCGCCCATCATTTCGAATCGTGCTTTGAATTTCTTATCGTTGATTGCGCTTTTCCACTTCGATGGATGCGCCACGATCGCATCGCGAATCTTTGCGACCGTGTCGGCCTGCGGATGCCACACGCCGACGCCTGCGAATGCTTCCGCCGGCGACAGCGACAGATAGAACGACGGCGAGTTGAAGTGCGCGCCGTCGCGATGCCCGAACGCCACCGACGCGTTGGTGTGATACGGCGTCCTGTCGCGCGAGAACCGCAAGTTGCGATAGATGCGCATCATCGACCCGCCGGTCGGCCGCGGATCCGCGACGTAGTTCGCGCTGATCTTTCTGAGCCGCACTGCGAAATCCGCGATGAATGCGAGCATCGGCTCGCGCACGTCGTGTTCGTATCGATGCTTGTTCGGCGTGAACCACTCGCGATCGTTGTTGCGGCTCAGCTCTTCGAAGAACTCGAAAAACTTTGGAGTGAAGTACCGCCGCGCCATCGTCCGCGCTTCACGCCAGGATGAATTCGTCGAGCATTTTGAAAAAGCGATCCGGCTGATCCCGATGCACCCCGTGGCCGGCGTTCTCGAACACTTCGAGGCGCGCGACTCCCGGCGTCATCGCGGCGGCGATGTCCTTCGAATCGGCCAGCGGCGTGATCGGATCGAGATCGCCCGCGGTAATCAGCGTCGGGCATTTTATTTTTCCAAGGTCGGGTAGAAAATTGAAGACGCGCTCTTCGTGCAGAAAAAAATCGGCCATTAACTTCGGATTCATGACGGCGCGCTGCATATTCTCGGGCGGCGACGGCGTCCGGTTGTACAGCGGGAGACATTTTTTCTGATAGTCGGCCATCTGCTCCGGCCCGGGATTCTCGAAAAATCGGCGCGCCGCTTCGCGCGCTCCGGCGCCACCCAGCTTCTCGAACATCTCGAGCGTTCGATCCTGCCGGGTCACCGCGGCCGTGCTGCTCAGCACCAGCTTCGCCGGATGCTCAGGATGGCGCGTCGCGTACGCCATCGCGACCATCCCGCCGAAGGAAACGCCGAGCACGATCGGACGCTCGATTTCCAGCGCCTCGCAAAACGCGCGCACGTCGTCGCCCCATTGCGCGAGCTTCCACTTCGACGGATCGCCGCGATCGCTGCGGCCGTTGCCGCGATGGTCGAGATAAACAACCTGCGCGATTTCCGCGACGCGCGAGAAGTCGGGCTTGAAGCTCGCATGATCGAAGCCGGGGCC
>PMOH01000149.1 GCA_003161515.1 Deltaproteobacteria bacterium | reverse complement strand
TCGAGCATGACCAATTGTTGTTCACGGTCGAGAACGGCAAGGTCCCGATGTTCAAGCCGCCGCTGTTCCATTGGACTGCGGTCGCGATCGATCGCCTCGCCGGAATCCGCAAAGTGACCGCCGCGAATCTCCGACTGCCCTCCGCACTTTACGCGATCGGCGGCGCGCTGCTCACGATGGTATTCGCGTACGGAATCCTCGGCCTCGACGCTGCGATCCTCGCCGGACTCGCGCTCGCCGCATCTTACCAGTACATCAGCCAGGGCCGTTTCGGCCGCGTGGACATGACGCTGTGCTTCTTCGAGTCCCTCTCGCTGTTCGCTTTTCTATGGTGGCTGCCGCGGGACCCCGCCACTTCCGGCAAAGCCGCGCGCTTCGAGTCCAGCCTTGTCGCCCTTTACCTGATGGCGGCGGCGCTCGGTCTCGGCGTGCTCGCCAAGGGCCCGGTCGGTGCAATCATTCCAGGCGTATCGATTGTCATCTTCATGTTTGTGGAGCGCCGCGGACGTCAACTCCTCGCGATGCTCGATCCCGGCGCGATCATCCTCGGCGCCGCGATCGCTTCGAGTTGGTATCTCGCCTGCTATTTCGGCGGACGGTTCGCATTCCTGAATCGTCAGCTCGACACCGAAAACGTCGGCCGCTTCTTCGGCTCTCTGGGCGCGATGGCCCCGTGGTACTACCTGAAACCCGTCCTGCTCAACTCGGCCCCGCTAAGCCTGCTCCTCCCAGTCGCCGCCATTTACGCATTAGTCAGTCCATTAGTTAGTTCAAACTCCATAACCTCTCCCACCGGGAGAGGTCGCGGCGACGCGCAGCGCGCCGCGGGTGAGGGCGCCAGCGCTCCCACAACTTCAGGCATCGCCCGCTCTGCCGTCCGCCTCTTCGCGATCTTCTACTTCGCCACCGTCATCTTCTTCAGCATCGCCGCGTACAAGCGCCGCTCCTATCTCTTACCGGTATGGCCCTCATCCACCGTCATTCTTGCATGGTGGATAGTCACGATCCCGCCGACAGCCTATCGCCGCGCCGCGATCTGGACGTTCGCCGCGATATGCGCAGTGCTGGTCGCCTTCAACTTCATCTATATACCGCGCGCGGAAGTGCGAGCGTGCGCCGACGATTCTTTTCGACCCGCCGCCGAAGAAATCTCGCGCGTCGTCGCGCCCGGCGATCCACTCTTCCTGTACGGGTTCCACGAAGAGGTCGCGCCGCTACTGTTTTATCTCGATCGCGACGCGCCGGTTCTCGACGGCCGTCTCGGCGACGCGCCGCCCGGCTTCGTCATCATGCCCGCACAAGTTTGGAAAACGCGTCAGAGCGAGGCGCTCGACTTCGAGCCGGTGCTGACCTCCGACCACGGCAACCGCCACCTCGTACTAGTCAAGCGCGGCAAGTCCTACGCGTTTTTTCAGCGTCACTTCTCTGCTGCTCGCGTCAGCACCTTATACCTTTCGCAATCCACCAGGTGATCGTTGACCATCCCGGTCGCCTGCATCATCGCGTAGCATATTGTCGAACCCACGAACTTGAATCCGCGGCCGATCAGGTCCTTGCTCATCGCATCCGACTCGTCCGTGCGTGCGGGCACCTGCTTCAGCACGCGCCATTTGTTGATGCGCGGCCGCCCGCCTACGAATCGCCAGATGTAGTCGTCAAAGCTGCCGGACTCTTTCTGCACAGCGAGAAAGGCTTTGGCATTGCCGATTGTAGAATTGATCTTCAGCCGATTGCGGACGATCCCAACGTCCGCGAGCAGTCGCGTTACTTCGCGATCTCCGAACTTCGCGACTCGCACGGGATCGAAATCCTTGAATGCGCTCCGATAGGCCTCGCGCTTGCGCAGAATAGTGTCCCAGCTCAGCCCGGCCTGCGCACCTTCGAGCGTGATGAACTCGAACCATCGCCGATCGTCATGCACCGGCACGCCCCACTCTTCATCGTGGTAGCGAATCGCCAGCTCATTGCGCGCCCATCCGCATCGCATAGCACTGGGTGCAGGGGTCACCCCTGCCGAAGGAAGCGTGAAACCCACCGCGGGTTTCACATTAAATAAAGTGATTTACCCTTCCCGTCACGCGCCTGCGGCGCTCTGCTGTACCGGCTCCTGCTCCGCCTTTTCTGCTGATTTTTCGGCGCATCGACGCTTCAATTCTTCGAATGCGTCATCGACAAATGCCTTCATCAGGGCGACGTCGGGCATCACGCGCGGATCCGCCATCATTCCGAAATACAGACTGCGATAGTAACTGAGTATTGCGACTGCATACCCCATCGTCGCGCCGAGCGGCACCAGCGGTACCATGTCCAGGCAGACGTGACCGTTAACGTACTGCGGCACTTGCACGCCCGGCACATTGGTCGCGATAAAATTTATTCCGAATGCGGGCAGCCCGAAGCCGTCGGGTCGCGGCTTCCAGTCGGTCCACTTCGCCATCCGTGCCGCAACGTCCATCATCGTGGTCGCCGCGCGCGCGGCCGGGCCGATCATGGTCGGCGGAATCGCGTCGCCGAGTTGCATGATGGCTTCCAGAGCCTGCGCCGAGCCAGCCGCCTTGATTCGCTCGGTCTCCTCGTGGATCAAATTCAGCCGCTCGACGATATCCATCGGCGCCGCCGGCGCAGTCGGGAACATCATCGAAACGCGATTTCCAAGCGAACTCTTTTCAGTTCGCTGGCGTACGTTGACCGGACATCCAATACACAGTTGCTGCCCTTCGACCTCGTACCCATGATGCTGCAAGTAGCGGGCGGCGCCCTCGGTCAACATAGCCAGTACGACATCATTTACCGATCCGCCAAACGCCGATCTGATCGCGCGAAAGTCCGAAAATGTTTGACGCGTCCATGCCACGACGCGGTCCTGCGTTACCGGTGTAGCGTTCCACGGCGTCGCCACTATTCGCCGCGTGGCCAGCTCGGTCATCACCCGCGACGCTTCCGCTAACTGCCGCGCGCGATCTGCCACCGACGCGGGATCCTCGATCGCTTCGACCGCCGCGTTGATTGTCGAATTGACCGCACCCTGGATCTGTTCCCGCACCGCCTCCGCGAATCGGCGTACCAGGCTCGACGGCTTGGCCGCCACCCACGGCTCAGTCGGCTGCGGAACATCGTCGGGCTCCGCGCGGAAGTCGTACATCACTTTCAGCAGCTCGACTCCCGACACGCCGTCAACCAGGCAATGATGCACCTTCCACATCAGCGCGGTGCGATTTCCGGTGAGGTTGTG
>PMOH01000347.1:6264-7304 GCA_003161515.1 Deltaproteobacteria bacterium | reverse complement strand
CTCGCTTTGTCAGGATGACAAATCGCGGGGGCGGGGACGGGCGCGCTTTGGGCCGCTGTGGCCGGGGCGGTATTGCTCGTCGTGCGGATCGAAGATGCCCAACTGCTTCAATCGAATCACGCATAGCACGTGAAAGAGGATCAGCGCGGCGGCTGATGACACGCAGGCGAGTCTGGCAAATCGCTGTAGTTCGCCGGGGAGGCGGTCGGCGAAGACGAAGATCGCGAGCAGTACCCATTCGGTGGCGAAGACCAGGAAGAGCAGGCGCTCGGTGTCAACGTGGCTCGGCAGGCGCGTCGATGCTTTGGGATCTGAAATGCGGACGGTCCGTTTTTCGATCCTGGCGAAGATGACGCGGGCGAGCACGAGGCCGCATCCGAGGGCGCCGAGTCCAAGTGGATCGAAGATCGTCATGGAATTATCGCGAGGTCGTAAGCCGGCGGCAATTTCTCGGCGATGGTTGCGAGTGACGCCCCGTCGCTAGTCGCGCGCATCACTGCGCCGTCGTTGCATACCGCGAAGAAGCCGCCATTCGATGGATCCGGCTTCAGCCGCATCACCATCCCGCGTCCGAAATTCTGCTCGGCGGTAATCGGCGTGAAACTTTCGCCGCGATCGGCGCTGCGGAACAGCATCGCGTCCGCGCCGGTCGGTCCGACGCGCCACAACGGCGGCGGGCCCATCGCAGCCGCCGTGAAAAGGTCGTCGCGATCGGGCGGGCTTACCATCAGCGGAATTGTGTAGGTGCGGTTGAGGCCGCGCGTCACCTGTTCCCATGACTTGCCGGCGGTTTGCGACAGATAGAAGCCGGCGCCGGTGGTCGCGTAGAGGCGGCGCGAATCGCGCGAGTCCACCGCCACCGTATGAATATCAACATACAGGCCGTCGTTGAGTGATTCGAAAGACGCGCCGTCGTTGCGCGAGCGGAAGATACCGCCCTCTTCGACGCCGACGTACATCGTGGACGGCTCGTGCGGATCGAAAGCGATCGAGCGCACGTGCGGAATGTGCGGCGGCGGCGGAAACGTCCAGCGGTCACG
>PMOH01000347.1:0-6187 GCA_003161515.1 Deltaproteobacteria bacterium | reverse complement strand
GGAGTGACGTCGGTCCAGGTGCGGCCGCCGTCGGTCGATCGCGCGAGAGTACCCTTGCCGCGAATCTGTTCGGTCGATCCGGCGTAGATGAGATTGGGATCGGTACAGTCCTGCGCCATGCACCAGACCGCCGATGGATCCGCGAGCACCATCAGCGGCGTGCCGTTGCGCGCGGGATCCAGAATCACAATGCCCTTGGCCGTTCCGATGCAGAGCCGCATCCAGGTCACCTCTTCCAGCCGCGAGGATCGTAGCGCAAAGGTGGGGGGCAGAACAGCGGGGAGGATAGAGGAAGTTGATTGTAGTGAAACCCCACTTTGGGTTTCACGCTTCCTTCGGCAGGGTTAAACCCTGCACCTTAGAATTAATCGCAAAATGGCGAGGACGCCATTTTGCTCTCAGGTTCTTTTGGGGGAGCGCGGCGGAAATTTACCTCTCCCGTCGGGAGAGGTCGTGCGGCGACACTTGTGTCGCGCACGGGTGAGGGCGCCCGCATCGAGCGTAATGCCGGAGTCCTAACCGCGAGCATTCAGTGCAATGCTGGCGCCCTCACCCGCGCCGGAGGCGCGTCCTCTCCCGAAGGGAGAGGTGTAGGATTTTTTACCCCAGCCTTATGCCGACTTTCAGATCGCCGCTGGTCACCAGCTCCGCAGGCGCGACCTTCTTTGGATTCGGGTCGATGCGGGCTCGCTTCACCGTGATCGTGCCGCCTGTCAGCGCGATCTTCATTCCGTCCGCATCGACGGCGACTATGATGCCCGGGTCGCCTTCTGAGTTGGTTGCTGAGAACGTCGCTTCATAAAGGCGCAGACGTTTTTCGCCGAGGTTTGCGAATGCGCCCGGCTGCGGGTCGCATCCGCGGATTAGGTTGAAGATTTCGCGCGCCGGCTTTGCGAAATCGATCTTCGCGTGCTCGTCGCGGCATGGAGGCTCGTAGGTCGCTTTGCTTTCGTCCTGCACGATCGACGGCGCCTGGCCGGATTTGATCAGATCGACCGCTTCCACCATCGCGTCAGTGCCCATCGGGAAGAGCGTGTTGAAATAGATCGAGCCGACGGTGTCGTTCTCGGCGATCGGCACGCGCTTCTGAATGATGATGGGGCCGGTGTCGATGCCCTTGTCGGGCCAGAACCAAGTGACGCCCGTTTCGGTGTCGCCCTGGATAATCGCCCAGTTGATTCCGCTGGCGCCGCGATGGCGCGGTAGCAGCGATGGGTGAAAGCAGATCGACTTGTAGCGCGGCGCATAGAGGATTCGCTCGGGAACAATCAGTGTGACGAACGCGAGGATCGCGAGGTCGGCGTCGAGCTCTTTGAAGTGATCGAAGGCGGCGTCGTTCTTGAAGGACTTGGGCTGGCTGAGCGGCAGGTTCATCGCGCGAGCTTTCGCGGCGAGCGGATCAGCTTTGCCGCTCGGAGAATCGGGCGGCGCGAAGACGTGAACGATCTCGTCGCCATGATCGACGAGCGCGTCGAGCGCTTTTTCCGCGAATGCTGCCTGGCCGAGCAGTGCAATACGCAACGTTGTGAACCTCGCGTTCTCTTTTCACTTCTCGTCAATCACGCTACCAAATCAAAAATCGAGTTGCACCTTGAAACTAAGGGGCCAGTGGCGGCGTACATTGACTGGAGCTTCAGGGGGATACTGAAGATGCGCAGGTTTGCGATTTCGGCGACAGTCGCGGCGGCGATATTCGCAACTACAGTATGCTCGGCGGCCGCGGGCGCGCCGGTGCCGACGCCTGGGAATCACGACGAGTCGATCGTGGTCGGCTCGGGCGTCAAGAAGATGACACGCACGTTCATCGTGCATGTGCCGCCTGGATTCGAGGGCAAATCGAAAGTGCCGGTCGTGTTCATGCTCCACGGCGCAGGTGGCAGCGGTGAAGGCGCGATTCCGGAAACGGGCTGGGACGTGAAATCCGATCGCGAGGGCTTTATCGCGGTGTTCCCCGACGGCACTCCGCCGCATCCTCTGTTACCTGCGCGATTTCTGACGAATCCGCGGCTGTGGAACGACGGCTCGGGCCGCGGCGCGATTGGCGTCGACAATGTCGATGATCTCGGCTTCATCTCCGCGATGATCGATTTTCTCGAAACGCACTACGCTGCTGATCCCGCGCGCATCTACTGCACCGGCTTTTCCAACGGCGCGTCGATGACCTTCAGCGTGGGGCTGAACCTGGCGAATCGAATCGCCGCGATCGCGCCGGTCGCCGGCCATCTTTGGGAGCGCGAAAAATCGCTCGTGTATCCGGTTCCGCTGCTCTACATCGTCGGGACCGAGGATCCGCTGAATCCGCTCGGCGGCGGCAATGTGAAATTGCCCTGGGAGACGATCCAGAATCGCCCACCGGTCGAGGATTCGCTGAAGGAGTGGGAGCGAATGCTCGGGTGCGGGCCGGAAGTGCAGACTGCGCGCAGCAGCGGCGTGCTCGAAATCACTTACAATGAATGCGCCAAGGGTGGAGAGGTCGAGTACTACCGCGTCACTGGCTTGGGGCATATCTGGCCCGGCGGAAAGAATCGGCTGCCGGAGAAATGGGTGGGCAAGCCGAGCGACAGCCTGAACGCGACCGACGTCATCTGGGAATTTTTCAAGGCGCATCCGCGGACTGCGCCATCCAAACCGATCACGAAGAACGATTGACACGGTCGGTCGCGGGCCGCTTTGATGACCGATCGAATGTTCACTCGACGGCTGCCCGAAATTCTCGCGATCATTCTCTTATTCATAGCGACGCCGATTCGCGCGCAAGACATCACGCTGGCGCGTCATGGGCGCGGGCATATCGTGGTGCTGATGGTGTGGGACGGGCTGCGGCCGGACTTCGTCACGCAGCGCGATACGCCGAATCTGTTCCGGATGGCGCGCGAGGGCGTACGCTTCGATCGGCATCATTCGATCTTCCCGACGCTGACGATGGTGAACGCAACCGCGCTCGCGACCGGGGCGCCGCCCGGGGTCAACGGACTCGAGGGCAACAATTTCTACCTCGCGCCGTCAGCAGAACTACCCAAGGGCCAGGTGGTCAATGCCGAAGGGGCCAAGGCGATACTGAATCTGAACGGGTCGGATGAATTCAAAGGGCGTCTGATCGGGCTGGACACGATTGCGCAGGAGGTGGCGCGCGAAGGCGGCTACGTCGCGGTGATCGGGAAGCAGGGTCCGACCTCGGTATTCGACAATCGGGTTGCCACGATAGTTGACGGCAAGGATATCGTCGGTGAGCCGCACAAGGATTACCTGTTCGCGTCGGAAGACCTGGTGTCGTCGAGCCAGAAGACAAATGCCGAGATTCCGCCCGATTCGAAAACCACGGTGGCCGATGAGCAGCGCGATTTGTACTTCGCGCGGCTGGTGGTCGAGAACGCGTTGCCGGCTGCCAAACTTGCTGCCGACGCCGGCCGGCCCGCGCTGGTCGTCTTCTGGCAGCATAATCCCGATCTCACGCAGCACGTTGCCGGGCTGGGCACGCTGCCCGCGATGGAGGCGCTCAGCCTTTGCGACAACAACCTGATGAAGGTCCGGGGCGCGATCGACGCGTTGGGAATCGCGGACAAGACCGATCTGATCGTGGTGTCGGACCACGGTTTCGCGACGATAAAGTTCAGGATCGTGCTGTCCGAGATGCTGGTGTCGGCGGGAATCAAGAAATCGCACGACAGCACCGACGTGGTGGTCGTGCCGAACGGCGGCGCGGATCTCGTGTACCTGTCGCCGACCGAGTTCGCGACGCCGGAATCGAAGCGCGCGGTGCTGCAGAAGATCGTCAACTTCGCCGAGGCGCAGGAATGGTGCGGGCCGATCTTCTCGCGCGAACCGGCGACGCCACCCGACGAATCGACCCGCCGAGGACATCGTCAGCGCGCGCCGAAGGCGTATCTGGGATGGATCGACGGCACTTTCAGCCAGCGCGTCGTGGGTCTGTACAATCCGGCACGCTCGCCGGATTTGGTGATTTCATTTCGCGAGGAGCCCGACGCCGACAACAAAAACCTCACCGGACCGGCCAATCCTGCGTTTCTGATCGGGCAGATCGGACAGGTCTCGATGCCGAACAAATCGGCCGCGCTGATTCATCCGGTCAAGGGAGTCGTGTACGCCGACACCGGGACCAGCCCGACGTTTACGACCGGGATGGGGATGCATGGCGCGGCGGGCGAGCGCGAGATTCATAATTTTTGCGCGGCGGCGGGGCCGGACTTCCGGCGCGGGTTCGTCGATTTGAATCCCACCGCGAATACCGACGTCACGCCGACGATCACGCAGATACTCGGCACGCTGCCGAACATCGGCCCGGGCGGTGTCGCGCCCAGTGGACGCTCGATGGCGGAGGCGCTGACCGTTGGCCGCCAGAGTGCTGGCGGATCGCATACGCAGACGATGACGGCGGACCTTATGCTGCAAGGCGTCGAAGCGGTGACGACACTTCACGTGACATGGATCGGCGACGAGCCGTACCTCGACAGCTCGACGGTCGAGCACAAACCGCTCGGCAGCTCACCGTGAGGGACATGCAAGAAGAACTTTATTGAAATGAAACCCACGGTGGGTTTCAAACTTCCTTCGGCAGGGGTGACCCCTGCACCCAGTGAAAAGTGAAAAGTACTAATCGCAAAACGGCGAGGACGCCATTTTGCTCTCAGGTCTTTTTTCTTGTGTCATTCCGTCCTTGTGTCATTCAGAGCGAAGCGAAGAATCCCGGTTCCTTCCTAGCATCGCGCCGGTTGCGCGCTGGTTCATCAGCGGTTCGGGCTGCTCGATGGGCTACTGGCTCCATCGGAGCGGGTGTGGTTGGCTATTCATGCCTGTTGCGAGTGTCAAGGGAACGCGCGTGTCAGCGCGCTTCCGAATTTTCGGAGGACTGAATGTTCAGACGCTTTTTTCGATGGATTTTTCGAACGGTGCTCATCGTCGTGGTGCTGATCACGATCGTCGCAGTATCGGAATATATTTCGCATCGCGTGCAGCCCAACTCCGTGCTGTCGGTCGAACTGGACGGCACAGTGGTCGAACGGGCCAGCAGCAGCGTGCTCGGCCTGTTGAGCAAAAATCAGACGGCGCTCAACACGCTGCGCGACGCACTCGATAAGGGCGCGAAGGATCCGAAAATTGTCGGGCTGGAAATCAAGGTGCTCAATCCCGAGATGGAGCTGGCGCAGGCGCAGGAGATCGTCGCGCTGATCAAGTCATTCAAGAGCCACGGCAAATGGACCGAAGCGTATCTCGAGACGGCGGGCGAATCGGGACTGGGCAACACGCCGTATATCGTCGCGTGCGCCGCCGACGAGGTGTCGCTGATGCCGCAAGGCGAACTCAACCTGGTGGGGGTTCAACTGCGCGAACTGTTCATGCGCGGCACGCTCGACTGGATGGGGATTACGCCCAACTTTGCCTCGGCGGGGAAGTACAAGAGCGCGGCCAACATGTTCATGAACAAGGATTACACGCCGGCGCAAAAAGAAGAGGACGACGGGCTGGCTGACAGCTTGTTCAATCAGATCGTCGCCGCGATGGCGAGCGAGCGCAAGCTGAGTCCCGACACGATTAAAGGCTTGATCGATCAGGCGCCGATCCATGCGGAAGAGGGGCTCAAGGCGCGGCTGGTGGATCGGCTCGAATACGAAGACGAATTCAGCGAGCGGGTGAAAAATTACGGCGGATCGGTTCACAAGGTCGTTGATTACACCAGCTACGCGCGGCCGAAGCTCCTTTCCGGTCTGAGTGGCGATCAAATCGCGGTGATTTACGGCGATGGAGAGATCCAGCGCACCGGCGAAGGGTTCAGTCCATTTTCAGGTCCCGACTCGACCGCGATGACTTCCGACGACATGGTGGAAGCGTTCAAATCCGCGCGCGAGGACGACGACGTGCGTGCCGTGATCCTGAGGGTCGATTCGCCGGGCGGTTCGATGCTCGCGTCGGAACTGATCGGCCGCGAGGTTGAGCTGACGGCGAAGAAAAAACCGGTCGTGGTCAGCATGTCAGGCTATGCGGCGTCAGGCGGATACCTGATTTCGATTCCGGCGGCGAAGATTATCGCGGAGCCCGGCACGATCACCGGATCGATCGGCGTGCTCGGCGGCAAGTTCAACATCACGCCCGCCGCGCAGAAGATCTACACGAACACCGACGCGGTGAGCCGCGGCGCGAACGTCGGGATGTTCGACATGTGGACCGACTT
>PMOH01000264.1 GCA_003161515.1 Deltaproteobacteria bacterium | reverse complement strand
AAGAATTAGCCACCGCCGACGAAGTTGATTATCTCGACGCTGTCGCCCGCCCGCACAATCGTCGCGTCGTAATTTACCTTGGGCACAATCTCGCGATTGATCTCGACTGCCACGCGCCCGCGCCGCATCTTCAGCCGCTCGAGCAACTCCGTCAGCGGCGTGTCGCCGTCGATGGGGAACGAATCGCCGTTAAGTGTGATTGAACTTGCGCTTGAGGCAGGCATTATTGAGCCGCTTCCCCGGTGTGGAGAAGCGGCCCAGACGCATCACGAACGATGCGTCATTGGCTTCCCTACGCCGGCATTACCCGGATCAGGTTCGAGGGGTTCTCCCGAGGGAGCTCTCAGTGCGCGAACGCACACCCCCAGCCTGATATGACTATACGACTCCCGCCGCGAACTGTCAAAAATCCGCGCAACGGTTCGATCGCTAACTCACGCTGCAGTCTTCTGCGTATCGAGCGAATACTGAGGCCAAGGTGGGGCAGCGATCAATGGACGCGAGTGCTCAACCGTCCACATTATCAAAAGATTGCCAAGCGGGATTCGCGGAATTTGTTTGCGACGAATCGAACACAGGGAATCCCAGTTTCAGTTTCATTGGACCGGAAATCGATCGTCGGATCTGACGTGAAAGTCAACGACACAATATTCTTCGCGTCGGCGCGCGTCAGAAACCGATGAACGAGCGCGAAGGTGGCAGTCCCACTTTTCTCTGTACCCGCAAATGATTCGATTTCTGGTACGTAGCACACAATCGCAGCAGGCCGATTTCCGCTAAACTGCCTTAAAGCGTCGCGGAGGTCCCCTTCTATGCTGCCGATCATATGATCAGGCTTGCTACTTTTAAGGCTTACAATCAATTTGGGACTAATAAAGCGGTGCTCGAATTCTTTCAACTCACTACAGGCGTGCGCTTTTAATTCTTGTTCGGAGATCTTCTCCACGGAAATAGTCGCGTCATTCACAGTTCTGGTTCCACAACTCGCAGCGAGAGCCTCGATAGCCTCCAAAAGATTTTGTTGCCCACGTTGGTCAATGGGAAACCTGCCATCCATCGTTATTGTTGCGTACCGAGGTTCTGGGTTTCGGAAGATTCTGCGGGACCGAACCTGATCCCCGAATTGATAAATTGCTGCCCTCGCCAGTTTCCTTCCTGCGTCAACAGTCTTGGCCTTACATTCAACTTCAAGTTTTTCTCCTTTGAAACTAACCAACAGATCGAAAATGCGCTCGCCCGAGCGTTGTTCCGCAATCCACTTGATCGTGCCTCCATGATTTACGATTCTCGAAGCTGCTGCGATTTCAATAAGAGCCGGGATATCGCCCCCCGACTTGTCCATTAGGCGAGCTCGAAATTCATCTTTCTTCCAAGACGGCATCGTATGCAAAACGCTATGGATACTCGCAAGGTGATGGAGAGCGGCGATGATCGTGGGCGTTGCGGATTTTAGGGTGAACGATCCACTACGCAAATTTTTCAGAATGTCTCTGGTTCCGATCCACAAAAACTGCCTCGGTCTCACAAAATTCTCTCGGTACAAAGGTAACGCACCGGCCAATGCCTTTTCAGCCGTCGCTATCCGACGATCCAAGTTGTCCCTACCGAGAAATAGGGCGACGGCTTTAACGATTGCCGGAATGTTATGTTCGTAAACGTCGATCATCGCATATTAGAAATTGATCTTTTGTCAGAAGAGAATCATCGGTCTCAAGGCCAACACCGTCACTGTTCAGGGATGAACTTTTTAGCCTTATTCCGCCGCCCCCAACCTGCTACCCTACCCGATCCACCATGAACAACTCTCTGTCAACTCCCCACTCCCTCGCTCGCTCCAGAAAAAGCAATTTTGACGGAACGAACCCACCGATAGTGGTAGGACACCACCAGACCACCACTAATGGTATGAATTTGCCTCTGCGTGCCTTCTGTTCCCCTCTCCAGAAGGGAGAGGGGTTAGGGGTGAGGTTGCGACTCGTGGCCGGTTCATCGAGCCCGCGCTACTATGCTAATCCGAAAACCGCACCCAGCAACGCGAGGACACGCTATGCCAGCTCTGCTTGAGCAACTCATCGACGGACCGGGATTCGTGCTGCTCCCAAATTTGATCGACGCGTCCGAAGCGGCGCAGGCGCGCTCGCGAATATTGGAAGTCGTCGCTTCGCCGTCTGGCTCCGCGTTCGGCAGACTCAACGAAAAGATCGGCCAGCAGCACCTTCGCGGACTGCTGTGGCATGGCGAAATTTTCGAGCGTCTCGTGCAGCATCCCGCGCTCATCGAAATCGCCGAGGCGATGCTCGGCGACGACATGGTGCTCGGCGCGTACAGCTCGCGAATTCTGTATCCGGGCGCGATCCAGATGGGCGTTCATATCGACTATCCGTACTGGGCGATGCGCGGGCCGTTTACCTTGCGTCCGCCGCTAATGCTGCAGGTGATCTGGATGCTGGAACCATTCACTGAAAGAAATGGGGCGACGATGGTCGCGCCGCGCAGCCAATTGCGATGCAGTCGGCCGAATCGCGAGGAATTCGCGCGCGACGCGATCAAGATTACCGGCGCCGCCGGCGATGCGATCATTTCGCACGGGCTGCTGTGGCACGATACGTCGCAAAATCACACGGAACAGCCGCGCGTTGCCCTTCTGATCAATTATGGCCTCAAGGTGATTCGCCCGCTCGACTCCGAAATCGCAAAAGTTCCGCCTGCCGTGCTGGAACGCGCGACGCCGAAACTCCGCCAGTTGCTCGGACTGGAATTCGCTAATTCACTGACGCGCGATCTTGCGAGGGGCGGGCTCTACTGAGATGGAAACCGCGAAGCTGGCACCAATTGTAGTGAAGCGGCGCGACGACGGATGGGAATTCGTCCCGTCCTCAACTCTCACCAGCTTGATAATCGGCGGCTTCGTCGTGGGCAGCGCATTCTACCTCTACCTCTTCACCGTTCTCATTCGATCTGCGAATCCTTTGATAAGCGTCACTCTCCTTCTCTCAGGAGTTCTGATCGGCGCGATGGCGATACGGGCCTGGCGCACCCGCAACACTTCGCTCAACGTCGAAAATGGAGGCCGCGTCAGTTATGGCGAACAAGAATTATGCGCGGCAGGCGCCGTTCGCAGCATTCGGATCGTCCCGTCGGTCGGCGGCGAGGTCGGCGACTGCGAGGTCCGGTTGGAACTGGCAGATGGAAGCCAGGTCGCGATTCCGTCGCAGTACTTCGCCGGATTCAAATCGCGCAAGCACGCACGACCGTTCGCAGAAGAATTCGCAAAGGCGCTGGGAGTCCAAGTCACCGATTCCGCTGACACACTCAAGCAGGAGGACGAGCATTCGTGATCTCAGAAGCGCTGACGAAGATCGCGAAGGAGCGCGGGTGGTCTGATGAGTTGACGCGTCGGATGGCCGAAGCGCGAGTGCCGCTGTCGTCGCTCTATTCGTGGACCTGGTTCGGTCTTTCGCCGGATCAGACGGCCGCGCAACTCGCGTGGCATGAGCGGATGACGACCGGCGACTTGCGCGGGCGCGACGCGACCTGGGCTGACAACGAGGAATTTTCCGCCCTGTGGTCCGACTCGCCCGAGGAGATCGCGGGATGGGAAATTATTGTCGAGCGCGGACCCGACGCATTCGCGCAATTCAAGCTGCAGCAGAATGTTCAAATTCCGATCCTCCTGCGCGGCCCCGAGATCATTGCATGTTGCGGATTTTCGCGGCGCAAGGTGCTGATCGACGGACGTCCGTTTTCGGTGCAGTACGGACAGGCGCTCCGGGTGCGGCGCGCGTATCGCAGGATGGGCTATGGAGACCAGGTGCGCCGGCTCGAGGGGCCGCCGGGACCAGCGCGCCCGTCGGTTGGTCAATACGACATCATGCGATCGCAAAATTTCGCGGTGGTGAACTGGTGGCAGAAGTACAGCCCTGAATTTTTCGAGAACACGCCCAAGCGCGAAGGCGCGGTGCCCGGCCTTCCGATTTCTATTTCGCAATTTCCCTCCGACGCAGGAGCCGATGACGATCGCGCCATCCGGCCCGTGCGGCGCGACGATCTCGCCGCCTGCGCCGCGCTCATCAATCGCACTCACGCCGGCATGGATCTGTTCCGGCCCTACAGCGCCGAGTTTCTCGAAGACGTGCTCGACGAAGGCTTCTGGGGCGATCGTCCTCGCCTGACCGGCAACCCCCAGATGGATTGGTGGAAGAGCGTTTACGGATGGACTGACTACTTTGTGCTCGAAGAGGCGGGGCGCATCCGCGTGTGCGGCGGCTTATGGGATCGCGGCCGCGATATGCGCGAGCAATGGCGTCGGATCGGCGGCGACGAGCATCGCTCGATCGCGATCACATGCGTGCTGGATTTCGGATACGACGACGGGGCCGAGGAGTGCATGGCGCGCCTGCTGCGATGGATGAACGGGCGCTCGCATGAGCTGGGCCGCGACTACCTCGCGATTCCGATCGAACATCTGCCGAAGCTGATCGCACTGATGGAGAACTCGCGTCCCGAACTCGACACCCGCGCCTTGCGATGGGGTCTAAAGGAGCCACCGATCACGCGCCCTTACACCGATCTCCGCTACTGGTGATCGCGCGCTCCGCTTTCGCCGAGAGCTGTCATGAGCACCACGCATACAATCGTCGTCAATCGACAGTCGCATCAGGTCACCGTCGATCACTACGAAACTCCTCTCCTGTACGTCCTGCGCGACGACCTACGGCTCAAGGGAACGCGCTTCGGATGCGGCAACGGAAGCTGCGGTTCGTGCACGGTGTTGGTCGACGGACATGCCCAGCGCTCGTGCGAGTTGCCGATGTGGTCGGTCGAAGGCAAATCGATCACGACGGTCGAAGGCCTCGGCACGCTCGACCGGCTACATCCACTGCAGCGTGCGTTCATCGATTTCCAGGCCGGCCAGTGTGGCTACTGCCTGTCTGGAATCATCATGACGGCGGCGGAGTTGATTGGAAGCGGTGGGGAGCCTTCGCGTGAAAAAATCGTCGCGGCGCTGGACGCCAATCTGTGCCGATGCGGCGCGCATACGCGAATCGTCAAGGCGATCGAAGCCGCGTGGAAGGCGTCAGCCACCGGAGTCGTGCGATGAATCCGGCGAAACTACCGTGGAGCGTCGAGGAGAATCCGCGCCTCAGCCAGTGGGTCGATTTCAGCGAACCCGGAATCGCTCGCGTATTTTCAGCCAAGGTCGAACTCGGACAGGGAATCGTCACCGCGATCGCACAGATAGCGGCGGCGGAACTCCGGCTCCCGATGTCGAAGGTTGTGGTAGTGTCGGGTGATACACGCAGCTGCCCGAATGAAAGCTACACGGCAGGAAGCATGTCGATCGAAGTAGGTGGCACTTCGATGCGGATGGCATGTGCCGAGGCGCGCCGCGCGATCGTCGAGCGCGCCGCGATCATGCTCAACGCCGACCAGTCGAGCATTGCAGCTGAGGGCGGACTTATCCTGCTCGACGGGGCGCCGTCGAAGCTCGATTATTGGAATGTTGCTCGCGAGATCGATTGGCAGCTTCCGATCTCCGGACGGGCGCCATTCGCTGCGCTCGCGAATTCTACTTCGCTCGGCAAAAGCATTGCGCGTCTCGACCTTCCCGCCAAAGTCACCGGCGCCTCATTCATTCACGACTTCGAACTGCCGGGAATGCTGCATGGACGGGTGCTGCGGCCGCCATCGTACGGCGCGCGGCTGGAATCGCTTGACACCTCAGCGGTGAAGAATCTGCCCGGAGTTGTCAAAATCTGGCGTAGCGGCGATTTCGTGGGCGTCTGCTGCGATCACGAATACCAGGCGGTCAAGGCGCTCGAAGGGATCGGCGCAGGCGCGCGATGGTCTGAGAGCGAAGTGTCAGCCGACTCTCGAGGCTGGCGGGAATTGCTGCCGACGCTGCGCTCGATCGATTCGGAGACCGAAGCCGGCGAGCGTCCGACCACACTTAAGAACCTGCGGCAGTTGTCGGCGACGTATTCGCGTCCGCCTATAGCGCACGCCTCGATGGCGCCGTCATGCGCGGTTGCGGTCTACGACCAACAGGGTCTAACGGTATGGACGCATTCGCAAGGCGTCTTCCCGCTCCGCGGTGCGCTCGCGAACGCTCTCGGCATCGACGAGTCGCACGTCGCCGTGATTCACAAGCAGGGCGCCGGAGTCTATGGGCACAACGCGGCCGACGACGTCGCGCTCGATGCTGCTTTGCTCGCGCGCCAGGTTCCGTCGCGGCCCGTGCGTATTCAATGGACCCGCGAGGACGAACTCGCCTGGTCGCCGCTGGGCTCGCCGATGGTCATAAAGATCGAGGGCACGATAAGTCCTACCGGCGACATCGTCGATTGGTCAAGTCAGATTTGGAGCGGACCGCACGGCCAGCGTCCGCGTCCGCACGGGCCTGTCAACCTGCTGGCAGCCGCGCACCTCGATCCGCCGATCCCGTTCCCCGAGGCATACGAGGTTATGTCGAGATTTGCGGGCGGTGCCCGAAATTCCGAGCCGGCATACGACCTGCCTCACCGGAAGATCGTGCTTCACAGCCTGCCGGGCCTGCCGTTTCGCACTTCTGCGCTGCGCACGCTGGGCGGCTATGCGAACGTGTTTGCGACCGAGTCGTTCATGGATGAATTAGCCGATGCCGCGGGCGTCGATCCAGTCGAGTTCCGCCTGCGCTACTTGTCGGACCCGCGTGCGCGCCGGGTAATCGAGACTGCGGTGAAGCTTGCCGGCTGGCCGCTCAATGGCGAACGCGGCAAAGGACGCGCGGCGGGAATCGGTTTCGCCCGATACAAGAACAGCGCCGCGTACGTGGCAGTGATCGTTAACGTTGAAGTCGATCGGGATGTGCGCGTCTCGAAGGTCTTTGCCGCGGTCGATGCGGGCCTTGTGATCAACCCGGACGGAGTCGTCAATCAAATCGAGGGCGGCATCGTGCAATCAGTCAGTTGGACGCTCAAGGAACAGGTATTGTTCGACGGCCGCCGCGTGACCACCCGAACGTGGGATCAATATCCGATCCTGCGCTTCGATGAAGTGCCGGAGCTCGCGGTCGAACTAATCGAGCGCCCTGACTCGCGCCCGCTCGGTGTCGGCGAGGCAGCGCAGGGCCCGGCCGCCGCGGCGGTCGCGAATGCAGTGGCGAGGGCGCTCGACGTTCGGGTGCGAGACTTACCGATCACGCGCGAGCGCATTGTCGCTGCCGGCACTGCGCAATGACGGAGGTGATGACCTTTCAGCCTAGCGGTTCAGTAGAGCCGTGGCCGTGTTCAGCCGGTCGCTGTATGCGTTTAGCGCGTCCGCCGTCAGCTTGGCGTAGCGGTTGGCGTCGGCCCATCGGCGGTCTTCGATTGCTTCACGAACTCCCGGCAAGGTCTTCGCTTCATAACCGGTGAAGCGCCCCGGCGCATAGATCAAGTTCTTGTACCAGTTTCTGTTCGGCAGGCCTTCATCGGGAGCCAGCGTTTGATCTATGTTCAGCATCAAGGCTTGCAGCTTCTCAATCTGAGAGCCAGATAGGTGTGCCCTGTTCTTCGATAGCGCGTCGTCGTAAGCCTTTGCGCTGCGCTTCAGGCGATCGACCGCGTCTTCGAGGGTTGCAAACTCAAGGTGTGGGACGCGATCGAGCGCGGTCGGCAGACCGCTTGGTTTCGTCGGATCACTGGCTAGCTGGAACGCGCGATCATGCAGCAGCTTGGCTTGCGTCTCAGCCTCCTCGCGCTCGTCATCGGCTAACTTCTTTACCTGGTCAAGGTATTCCGACACTGCACTGGCGAAAGCGCTCGCATTTTGGACGGGAAGGTCAGAGTCGGCGACGCGCAATACTACACGCCCTACTGTCTTCGCCAACATCGCGTCATAGACAAAGCCGGGATCAACAAAGCGGCTATGATGCTCAAAGGTGTCGTAACGAGAGTGATAGACGCCGCCTGAGTGTCCTTCTTCGTAAAAGCCCACATCCAGCACCGGCACGCCAAGGTGGTCGAGAAAGGCCGAAAAGTCGGAACCCGAACCTAACGCCTCGATGGGGAAGTCCTTGTCCGGATCGGCCGCGATCTTTGCCTCGGCCCTTGTATGTTCAGTCGCTGTTGGCGCAAGAGCAGCTATGCGCATTTTCGCGCGCAACCTATCCCCTATCGGAACGCGGGTCTCGGGATCGATTACATCCGAAGCGACCTGGTTAACAAGGTGCTGAAAGTCATGGCTGCCACCTACACCCAGAAAGCCCCGTTCGTTGGAGTCGGAATTTATGTATAGGACAGCTTTCTGCTTGAGCTCGTCCGCGTGCTGCTCTGCCCATTCAGTCGAACCTAGCAGCATAGGCTCCTCGGCGTCCCAACTGGTGTACACGATCGTCCGCTTGGGCCGCCAACCATTCTTGGCGAGTCCGCCGAAAGCCTTTGCCTCGGCCAGCAGTGCAACCTGTCCCGACAGCGGGTCGCTAGCGCCGAAGACCCAGCCGTCGTGATGGTTACCGCGGATTACCCACTGGTCCGGCCAGGTCGAGCCCTTCATCGTCGCGATGACGTCATAGATCGGCTGTTGCTGCCAGTCGGATTTGACCGCCAGATGCACCACAGCAGGTCCCGGTCCTACGCGATAGGTTATAGGCAGCGCGCCGCGCCAGTTCTGCGGAGCAATAGGACCTTGCAACGATGCGAGGAAGACCTGCGCGTCGGCATAGGAGATAGGTATAGTAGGAATCTTCATGATAGTCGGCGCGTCCGACATGCTCAGCCGCTTGGCGTCCTTGGTCGCACCTATGCCCGGCGTGAGAGGATCCCCGGGATAGAGACCCATATCGAGCACCGAGCCGCGCTGCACACCATGGGGCGGGCGCATAGGACCGTTAGGATAGGTCTCTTCGATGGAATAGCCGTCTTGCGCGGGGTCGGAGTAGATGATGCATCCGATCGCGCCGTGATCATACGCCAGCTTGGGCTTCAATCCGCGCCATCCGCCGCCGTAGCGCGCGATGACGATCTTGCCCTTGACGCTTACACCCAGCCGCTGGAGCATCTTGTAGTCGTCAAGCATCCCATTGTTGACGTACACGAGGCCGGCAGTGACATCGCCGTCGCTTTGATAAGCGACATAGTCCGGAAGCGCGGGATCAGTCGCGGTAGAACTGGAGTCGCCCGGGATCGGCGGCTCCTGCAGCGTGGCACTGAACTTTTGCGGACCTACCAGCTCCAAGGTCTCACTTATAGGCTTGGGATAAAGCACCCAGAACGTTTCGATGTGCGCATCCCAGCCCCAATCCTTGAACCATGCGAGGATTTGATCGGCGTTAGACTTGTCGTGCGGCGAACTGACATGGTTTGGCTGCGCGGCCAAGAGCTTCATCCAGTCGCGCAGATCGTCCGGATGTATGAGCGCGTCGAAGTTGCGTTCAAGCGTCACCTCATCGGACGAAACCGGAGTTGGAGCGGCGAAGGCCACGCTCAGGCAAAGAAGGCCGGCAGTCGCGAGTGCGATGGCGATTTTAGATTTGTAAGGCACCCCAGGTTAGGCGCGCAACCCAGCAATGCAGCCGGTAGCCTCCAGGATCGCATCAAGCGCACGCTTGTCGCCGACCGCTTGATACTTATCACGCAGAGCTATCAGTGATTTGGCGTGATACTTCTGCGGCTTCTGTGTCCATGCGCGACCACCAAGTTCTACGCTGAACTCGTCGCTGCCTTTCGCCATCGCCGCCGCATTCGCCACCGTCCACGGTATGAACAGTCGTCCTACCTGGCGCTCGAGCAATGGGTTCAAGGTCGGAGACAGGCTGGACCAATTCTCGAAGTCGCCTTCGGCCCTTGGCCAGAGCATGCGATGGATCCATGCGAGCGTATTGGGCGTAGTCGCATTGATGATCGCACCGGGCGTGGGATCGGTCCATGCGTTGTATAGCTGTCCCCACATCCCAAAGTCGGCAAATGCAGGACGATTGCCGAACAGGTATTTGCGCGTGGCCAGATGAGGTTCCAGGATGTTGAGCGTATCGCGGAAGGAGTCCTCGATTTGCGGCGCGGTTATCGGACTCGAGCCGACAAAAGAAACGCGAGGCACCATCCGCTCGCGAACCATCGCGATGCCGTTGGCGAGCTGCGCTTCGTCCACCGCCGGCATCATCGATCGCGCGATACGGCCGGCCGCCGAGAGAATATCGGCCTCGCGCGCCCATCGATAATGGAACATCCACTTGTTGCCCCATTCGTCGCCGAACTCTTCGAGCAGGACCGAAATAAACTTCGTAGTCGGATCGCTCGGATGAATCGAAGGCTCAAGATGACTCGCCTCGACCTGCTCGATGATGGGCGTGGAATCCTGGATACCTTTGTTGTCGGGAGTGACGACCAGCGGAACCAGCGGCAGCTTGGCAAA
>PMOH01000352.1 GCA_003161515.1 Deltaproteobacteria bacterium | reverse complement strand
ATCGTGGGCGAGTTCGATGCGACGGGGCCGGTCGATGCGGGCACGCCGCTCAGAATCGTTCATGTTCCGGGCAAAGAATCGCTGACCAGCTTTGCGCAGCAGATTGGCGCGTTCTCGCTCAAATATTTTGCCGACTATTACGGGCTCAAGTATCCGGGCGACAAGCTCGATCTGATCGCGATTCCTGATTTTGCTTCCGGCGCGATGGAAAATCTTGGCGCGATCACTTTTCGCGAGACTGCGCTGCTGGCCGACGAGAAGACTGCGTCGCGGGCGGAGCTTGAGCGCGTGGCCGACGTGGTCTCGCATGAAAATGCGCACATGTGGTTCGGCGATCTCGTCACGATGCGATGGTGGAACGGCATCTGGCTCAACGAAGCGTTCGCGACATTCATGGAGATGCTCGCAGTGAACGGGTGGAAGCCCGAGTGGAAGCGATGGGAGAGTTTCAGCGTCTCGCGCGCGGCGGCGATGTCGATCGACGGTCTGCGCAGTACGCGTCCAATCGAGTACGAGGTGCGCAGCCCCGAAGACTGTCGCGCGATGTTCGACATCCTGACCTACGAGAAGGGCGCGGCGGTGCTGCGGATGCTCGAGCAGTTTCTCGGCGACAAGGTTTTTCGCGACGGTATTCGCCTGTACCTGAAAAAGCATCAGTTCGCCAACACCGAGACCGGCGATTTGTGGGACGCGCTCGAGGCAGCGTCGCGCGAGCCGGTGCGCAAGATGATGGACTCGTGGATCTTCCAGCCCGGCTTTCCGATTATCGACGCGTCGCCGGCTGCCGACGGCCGCGGGCTCAAGCTGTCGCAGCGCCGATTCTTTTACCTGGCCGAGGACAACGATCAGCTTTGGCATGTGCCCGTGATGGTTCGCGCGAAGACTGACAAGGGCGTCTCGACTCATAAGGTGCTCCTCACCACTCGCGAGACGACGCTGGAGATACCGGGCAAGCTCGAATGGTCGCTGTTAAACGAGGGCGGTCATGGCTTCTATCGCGTGCATTATGCGCCGGAGTTGCTGGCAGCGATCACGAAAAATCTCGACGCGCTCCAGCCGATCGAACGCTTCGGGCTGGTGAGCGATACGTGGGCGGCGACTGTCGCGGGACTCGGCCCGCTGAGCGAGTTCCTCAAAATGGCGCGGCTTTTCACCAACGAGACCGACATCAACGTGTGGCGCGCGTTGATCGGCGCGTTCGCGTATCTCGACATGATCGCATCCGACGCGGACAGGCCTGCGCTTGCGGCTACTGTGCGCGAGATCGTCGGTCCCGCTGCGGCGCGGCTCGGATGGGAGCCAAAGCCCGGCGAGAGCGAGCTCGTGCGCCAGTTGCGCGGCAGTCTGATCGGCACGCTCGGCACTCTCGGCGACGATCGCGAGGTCCACAAGCGCGCACGCGATCTGTACGCCCGCTTCGAGGACAATCCCGAGTCCGCGGATCGCGACCTGATGCCCGCGCTGGTGAATGTCCTCGCGTACTCGGGCGACGCCGCGCGCTACGAGGAGTTCAAGCGCAAGTTCAAAGCGCCGCGCACACCGCAGGAGGAGCAGCGCTACCTGTTTGCGCTGGCAAATTTCCGCGATCGCGAGCTGCTCGGAAAAACCATGACGATGACGATCGACGGCGAGGTGCGGACGCAGAACGCGCCGTACCTGATGCATTCGCTGCTCCTCAATCCCGCGTCGCGCTACACCGCGTGGGACTTTGCGCGCACGCATTGGGACGAGATGATTCAAAAATATCCCGACAACGCGCTGCCGCGAATGTGCGAGGCGGTTATCGCGCTGCTCGATCGCGAGGACGAGGTTAAGAAGTTTTTCGCCGAGCATCGCGTGCGTCTGGGCGGCAAGATAATCGATCAGCATCTCGAGCGGCTAAGTGTCGCGGTCGGATTCAGAAATCGCGAAGGCAAAAAATTGCAGGCGACCCTCAAAGGATGAATGGGGAGGACGATACGATGACAACTGAATCGAAGCCCGCGGCCGCGACGGTCATTCACGACGACCAGCCGTTGCAATTCGAGCGCGCGATCCCCGACTCGAATGCGCTGTGGCTCGACGCGGCGGAGCTGAAGCGGCTCGCTGGATGGGAGCTAAAGCCGGAGGGAATCTGTCGCGGCGATTTGTGCGTGCCGATTCCGCCGGGACGCGAGGGCGAATTCACCTCGAAGCGCGACGGCGCGACCTTCCTCAACTTCACCGCGCTCGCCGACCAGATGGGCAAGCCGTGGGCCGGCGACTCGAAGCACCGCGTTTGGTATTTCGGCGCGGAGGCATCCGATCGCGGCAACGCGCTGCGCTCGCTCGAAGCTCCCGATTTCGAGCTGCCCGACCTCGACGGCAAGCTGCATCGCCTCTCCAACTATCGCGGCCAGAAAGTCTTTTTGCTGGCATGGGCATCCTGGTGAGGATGCTCCCTTGACCTGCCCGGGTGGCAGGCGCTGTACAACGAACTCAAGGAGCTAAACTTCACGATCGTCACGGTCGCGTTCGACACCGGCGGCGCTGCGTCGGCCGGTCCGTTCATCAAGGGCGGCGCGCCCGCGCATCCTTCGCTGATCGACACGCGGCACGTCGTCGCCGAACTCTACAACATGGTCAATGTGCCGACCGCGGTCTGGATCGACGAAGCGGGAATGATCGTGCGGCCGAACGAAGTCGCGTATGCGATCGACACTTTCCGCGCGATTACCGGAATCGACTCGGCGCGATATCTCGACGCGCTGCGCGACTGGGCGAAGAACGGCGCGAACAGCCGCTTCGTCATGGAGCCCGACGAGGTGAGGCGCAAACTCAAACTCCCGACGCGCGAGCATTCGCAGGCCGCCGCCTACTTCAGGCTCGCCGAGTATCTGTGCGAGACCGGTCACGCGCCCGACGCGGTCCCGTATTTTAAGGAAGCGCGACGACTGCGCCCCGAGAGCTGGACGATAACGCGGCAGGCGTTCGCGATGGGCGATCCGGAGCGCGACTACGACACGACGTTCGTCAATGAAGTCGGCAAGCTGCGCGGCAAGCTGTACTATGACCTGCTCGATCTCGACGGCTCTGGGAGCAACCCGGAGCAAGAGCAGGTCGCAAGGGAAGGCGCTGAGCGTCTGCGAAAATTGGTGGAGGGCCGCAGCTGATAGTCGCCGGCTCAGCGCGATGGCGAAAGCGAAAATCCTGATCGGTACGTCGGGTTTTTCGTACAAGGAATGGCTCGGCGGCTTTTATCCGGAGAAACTTCCCGCCGCCAAGATGCTCGAGTACTACGCCGAGCGGATGCCGACGGTCGAGATCAACTACACGTTCCGCGCGATGCCGAAGTCGGCGATGCTTGAAGGATGGGCCGCGCGCACGTCCGCGAATTTTCGTTTCGCGCTGAAGGCTCCGCAACGCATCACGCACTTCGCCAAGCTGCGCGACGTCAAAGAGACCACCGACACGTTCATCGAGCGCGCGTCGGTCATGGGCGAGCGGCTCGCTCCTGCGTTGTTCCAGTTACCGCCCGACTTGAAGATCGATCTCCCGCTGCTGAAGGATTTCCTCGCGATTCTGAAAGGCCGAATTCGCGCCGCCTTCGAGTTCCGAAACAAAAGCTGGTTCGATGATTCCGTAATCACTGCGCTGGCCGACAACGGCGTCGCGTTATGCATCGCGGAAACTGAGAAGCTCGCGTCACCGATCGAGCGCACCGCGCGCTACGTCTACGTCCGTCTGCGAAAGGAAACCTACGACGACGCGGGCCTCGATGCGTGGGTGAAAAATCTGGACCGCCTTGCGTCCAGTGCCGACGAAGTGTTCGTTTATTTCAAACACGAGGTCTCGGCGCCCGACCTCGCGTCGCGCCTGCGCGCCAAGCTCGATCGCACTTAGCGCTGTCATCCTGACGAAGCGAGCAACGCGAGCGGCAGGAAGGATCTCGGACAGCTTCGCGCGAGCGAAGCCGGTACCGGTTTTTGAAATCGCGCAGCGGTCCAGATTTGCATCTTTGCCTCGCGCGTCCGCTCCTCATATCCTCCCAGACTTATGGCAATCGAATATCGCGCGCTGGGAAAGACCGGGCTTCGAGTCAGCACTCTTGGATTTGGCGGGTCTGAAGTTGGTTACCAGGCGGTCGCGCAGAAGACTGTCGACAAAATTCTGAATACGGCGCTCGACGCCGGGATCAACGTGATCGATACGGCTGAGTGCTATGCCGACGGCGAGGCGCTGATTGGAAAGGCGATTGCCCATCGCCGCGCGGAGGTTGTTTTGATGACGAAGTGCGGGCATGCGCCGCTTGGCTCTGCGTCCGAGCGCGCGGCTGGTTACGCGACGCCGGATTGGGAGCCCGCGATGCTCGCGCGGAGTATCGAGCGCAGTCTCAAGAACCTGCGCACCGACCATATCGACGTGATGCAGTTCCACAGCCCGCCGCTCGCGACGCTCAAGGACGGTCGCGTGATCGAAGTTCTCCAAAAGGCGCGTGAACGCGGACAAGCGCGCTTCATCGGATGCAGCATCGATTCTGACGACGCCGTGTACGCGGTCGAAAGCGGCGCGTTCGATACTCTGCAGATCTCGGTGAGTATCGCGGACCAGGAGGCGATCGATCGCGTATTGCCGAAGGCGGCGGCGCGCGGGATGGGCGTGATCGTGAAGCGGCCGATCGCCAATGCGGCCTGGCGTCACGGCAAGCAGCCACCTGGCGACTGGTACACGCGGCCGTATTGGGATCGACTTCAGAAACTCAACTACGATTTTTTGCATCGCGGGGTCGAGGACGCGGTCGCAGTCGCGCTTCGATTCACGCTCGGCACCGCAGGCGTGACCACCGCGATCGTCGGCACGACCCGAGTCGAGCGCATCGCGCAGAATATCGAGCACGCGAACGCCGGACCGTTGCCGCCTGCGGAATATGAAGCGATTCGCGCCCGATGGCGCTCGGTCGCCCCCGCCGACTGGACGGGACAGCGCTAGCGGGGGACTCGACGGGCGATATTCAGACGCGCGATGGTGTCCGCGTCAAGCCCGTCGCCGCTAGCGGCCGCCTCGCCCAGGAGCAACTCAGCAATCGTCACCATCGCAATCAACGCGATCATCGAAAGCCACGCAAAACCGTAACAGAGTGTCGCAGCGCTATGTCGAATGCGTAACAGGTTTCTGTCTCTCTGAAGAATCTTATAGCGTGAACTCGACTGTGTGACCAGCTCATAGCGACAAATTGTTAACAAGAATGTTACGAACAGAACAAATTGAGAGTCTGTTTGGATACTTTTGACTTTTTCAGGCCCCGATTCGCGAGGGAAAGAGGAACGAGTCGTTTGTGAAACCCTCCGCGGGTTTCACACTTCCGCGGCAGGGGTGACCCCTGCACCCAGTATTAAAGAAGTGTGGTTGCCCAGGGGTAGGCTTATCGTGTCATCCTGAGCGTAGCGAAGGATCTCGGTCGCTTGCGCGTTTCTCTCACGGAGCGTCACACATGGAAATTGGATGGATCGGAACTGGAATCATGGGCGCGCCGATGGCGCGGCGGCTGATCGGCGGACACCATCGCGTGCGCGTCTTCAATCGCTCACCCGAGAAGGCTCGCGCGCTGGCTGCCGACGGCGCGATCGTCGCCTCGGATCCGGCGGCATGCGTCGCGGGCGCTGAGATTGTGTTCATCATGGTGCCCGACACTCCCGACGTCGAGGCCACCGTCGCGAAGATCGAGCCTGCGCTGAAGGCGGGGCAACTCGTCGTCGATATGAGTACGATTTCGCCGGCGGCGGAGCGCACGATCGCGACGCGGCTCAAACTGGCCGGCGTGGATTGCCTCGACGCGCCGGTGTCGGGTGGCGACGTCGGCGCTCGCGACGGCACGCTTGCGATTATGGTCGGCGGAGATGCGGCAGCGTTCGAGCGGGCGCGCCCGCTGTTTGATCTGCTCGGAAAAAGGATTACGTACATGGGCGCGTCGGGCGCGGGCCAGATGACCAAGCT
>PMOH01000288.1 GCA_003161515.1 Deltaproteobacteria bacterium | reverse complement strand
GTGACCCCTGCACCCAGTGTCAGGACAATAGCGCTTCGATTTTTTCCGGGGGGCGCGCGATTATTGCGCGCTTGCCGCGAATCACGATTGGGCGTTGCATCAGTTCGGGATGTTCGAGCAGCAGGGCGACGACCGCCTTCTTGTCGGCGTAGTCACCTGGATTCAGGCCGAGTTCCTTGAAGCGCTTATCCTTGCGGACCAGGTCGGCGACGGGGCCTTCGAGCATACCGACTATTTTCTCGAGCTGATCGCGGGTCGGATGATCTTTCAGATATTCGATGAGGTCGAACTCGACCTTGCGGGCGCGAAGAAGATCAAGCGCGCCGCGTGAGTTGCCTCATCCGGGGTTGTGAAAAAGGGTTATGCGTTCCATCGTGTCCTTGTCGGGAATTTTTTGAAAGCATAGGCGATACGCGGGCTTTGATGGAAATGCCGCGAGCGGCTACAATTCAGCGGGCGCGAAACTTACTTCCATGGAGTCGTCGTGAAGAATATTTCCAAGCGCAAGTCGGGACGCAATCTTCGTTTCGCGGCGGTTGTTCTTTCGGTTGCTGTCGGCGCGGGTATCGCGGCGGGAGCCCGGATGGCGGGGGCGGCGAATGTTAGCGGGATGATGTCGTACCGCAACGGAAAACCGGCGGAGCGGCGCCAGCTTCATTATGAGAATCGCGTGACCAGCGATATCTACGTCGCCCCGACCACGCCCGATGGATCGTTCACGGCGGATTTACCTCCGGGAGTTTACGATCTGCGGGCGGAACGCGGCCTGATTCTCGTCAGCAGGATTCGGGTCGATAGCGCCGATATCAACGTCGGCCATGTCCTCGAGCCCGCGCCGCTCGATGTGCGCCGGCCGTTCGAGCGCGAAGGGGTCGCGGACACGCTGGTCGAAAGCCCGGCGCCCGCGACTTCGAACGTGATTTCCGGACGCCCGGTCGAGGCGATGAAATACGGCCACGAAGCGATGGCGCCGTTCGGCGCGCCGGTCGGGACGCCGGCCCCGCAGTCCACTCCGCTGGGCGAGGCGACGCCAGTTGCGGAGGCGACGCCGGGCGCGATGGAATCGCCGGGTATGGGCGGGTACTGAGGCTCGCAGAGGCAGCGCATCACCTTTTCCGGCCGACTTTTCGACGCACCGCAGAACCCTCACCTACCGGCCGCGATGCGGCCGGCCGCCTCTCCCGTAAAGCTCGCCCTCACCCGCGCCAGTGGCGCGACCTCTCCCGCAACCAAGCGAGAGAGGCGAATAATAGGTTGCGCGGAACGCAACACCCTAACTCGGGCGAGGTAAGAGTCGGAATCAACTTGCTGAGCGTTCGACGAATTCGAGGCGGTTGCCCCAGGGGTCGCGCACGAAAAAGCGTTCCTGGCCGGGGAATCGGTTGCCTGCGATTATTTCAATGCCGGCAGTTTCGAGTTTCTGGCGGAGTGCTTCGAGATTGGAGACGCGAAAGGCGGGGTGTCGGCGCGACTTCCGGTTGACTATCGACGCGTCCTTTTCGGTGGTCAGATGCAGTTGCTGGACGCCGCATTGGTACCATGCTCCGGGATTGCCGCTGTCGGTGTTGGCGGGACGCTCGAGCGGTTCGAGGCCGAGCAGTTCCTGGTAGAACGCGCGCGCCCGCGCGAGCGCGTCTTCGCCGCTGTCGATGAGAAGGTTTACGTGATCGAGTCCGACAATAAGGCTCATCGGCCAGTACTCTTACTTGATCGGCCGCTCTTCGACGATTCAGATCAACGTCGCCGGTCGATCACTTGGAACCTGTAGATGGACCGCCGTTACCGCCGCCGCCGTTAAACGCTCCGGCTCCCGCCGCTACTCCTACGCCAATGCCGGCCGCCAAGCCTACTCCAAGCGCTCCCGCGCCCAAGCCGCCCAAGCCGCCGCCCTCCCAGAACGCGCCGCATCTGACATAGGTGTGCTGGCCTTTGTGAATGTCCTTACATACGGGTGGATTCTCGGTATTGCAGACCTGCACGGTGCCGTCGTCGACGTCAACCTGGGTGGTCTGACGACAACCCTTGGATTCCTTATGTTCGTCCTCGTCGTAATGTTCATGCCAGGAGGTTCCGCGGACCGCTCCGATGGCGTTAGGTGTATTGACCTGGAAGGTGGTCGAAGTGCCGCGCATCGCGCCCAATATTACAGTGTGCAAGTCGCCGCCGAGCAGTCCGACCTTGCTTGGCGCGCCGACTCCATTGACCAGAACGCTATCGTCGATGGTGATGGTCGAGGATTCGCCCAATTGAAGGGAGCTATTGTCCACCAAGCCGATCGTCAGGCTTCCGGCGGCGCCGGTCACAATCTTGTCGTGGAGCATAACGGGCATGTTCGGTACTGCGGCGATAGTGGCGCCACCTCGCTGGATAGTCGCAGCGCCGGTAATTTGCGTGATAGTGCCGACGGTATTTTGGGCGTGCGCGGACGGGACCGCCACAATCGTCAGCAGCGCCACGAACGTCAGCGCCGTTATTCGCCAAGAGGTCATTTTGCTCTCCTTCACCTTCTAATTATCACCACGTTCAGTTGTGGCGTACATTCCGTGCCGTACTATGACATACCGTCGCGTTTGACGAAAACCTACTTTCGCCGGGGTATCTAGGCGGAAAAGGAAACAACTTGTGTTGGTGTGCGACTATCGCATTGCAACATGCGATGAAAACTCGCCTCGCGCATCCCCGTTCCTTTCAAAATGGGCGTTCATCTCCCGGCCATCGACTTGTTCATATATATCCATCGTCCGCCGCACCATCAGCTCGAGGTTAAATTCTGTTTGCACGCGGTGGCGACCGGCTTGCCCCATCCGTCGTCGCAACTCGGGGTCGTCAAACAACCGGTTCAGGGCCGCCTCCATCGCTTCTGAACTTCTTGGCTGCACCGTAATACCAGTGATGCCGTCGAGCGATACATACGGAACGCCCGAATCGATCTGCGTGTTGATCACTGGCTTACCGGACGCCATCGCTTCCAGTTGAACTATCCCGAAGGCCTCGCTGCGTTCGCAGGACGGCAGCGCGAAGACTTCGGCGGCGTGAAAGTAGGTGGTGAGATTGTCGTGAACCCGGCCGAGAAAGATAACCCGGTCGGCGATTCCAAGCGCTGCCACTTCCTGCTCGAGGGACGAGCGCATCGGTCCCTCGCCTATAATCACGAGTTTGGCGTCCACTTTCGCCATCGCCTGGATAAGAAACTGAATTCCCTTGTAATAGACCAGTCGTCCGACTGACAGGATCATTCTCGGCCCGAAGCGCTGGCGCAGATCGCGAAGCAGCGCCTGGTCAACGTGACGAACGTCGAATTTCTCCGCGTCGATTCCAAACGGGATCGAGCGGCATCGGTCGGCGTGCTCCCGCAGTACCGGCGAGCTGGCAATGTAAGCCGGCGAAGAAGCGACGATCGTGGAACACCGATTGAGTAAAATCCGTTCGATCGGTCGATACAGGCGGGCCAGGCGTCGCTGGCGCACTATGTCGCTGTGCCAGGTGACGACGACTCGTCCCCGGTATCCGCTAGCCAGCACTGCCAGGACACCAGTGGGATTTGGGAGATGAAGATGGATGATGTCGGGGCGGTTCTTGCGAATGTGCCCCACCATGCCGGGACATATTGGGGCGCCGGCGATAGTCACAGGGACGTGAACCCGGGTTACGGGAATTCCGTCGATCACGCTGTTCTCGCGGTACCGGCGATTACTGGCCACCAGCACGCGCACGTCCATCGATTTGCGCAATCCCTGGCAAAGCGCCTCGACGTGGGTCTCGATGCCGCCGAGGTGAGGCCGATAGAACTTGCCAATGTGCAGGACGCTTTGTTTTTGTACAGAACCCAAGGTTGTCCCAGAAAGGTTTAAGGTGATCGCCGCCGTCGGGAAGTTAGTTGAGATCTCGAGGCGGAGGCGCTTCGTGAAATCGATCAACTCAAACAGCGAAATTTGGCCCTCGGAGACAGTGAAGGCGGGCCCGCGCCCCCTTTATCAGAGCATCATTCCGTCGATTCTAAAGAGATCGTAACTTCGGTCTCATTAATGATGGCAGGGGATCGACCAGTACGTCAATTACGCTACCTGAATTTAACATTCGCATAGACCGCGCATGTCACTGTGCCGCGTCATAGATCGTTAAGCAGCGATCGACCACGCGCGGCCAGGTGAACTTGTCGAGCACGCGTTCACGCGCCCGACGGCCCATCGCGGCGGCGTCCGCGGGATGATCGCGCAGCCAACCGATCTTTTCGCGCAATGCGGCCGGGTCGTTTGGAGGCACGATGAACCCGGTTACTCCGTCGTCGACAATTTCGGGCATGCTCGCGACCCTGGTGCATATCGACGGGATCCCACACGCCATCCCTTCGAGCAAGGTCTGCCCCAGCAGTTCAGGTACTGCGGAATAGTCGTTGTACATGGTGCGGTAAACGCTCGGCAGCACGACGCAGAGCGCTCGCCGGTAGGCCTCGATCAATTGCGCATCGTCGCAGTCGCGTCGGAAGATCGTGCGTTTGCATTCGGCCAGACGCGTCAGGTCGTCGAAGTAACGCTGGTCGTACGCTTGGCCAACAATCTGAAGCTCGAGGTCGTCGGGCATCGCGCGAATCAAATTATCGATTCCCTTGTGTGGCAGGAGCCGGCCGACGAAAAGAACGTAGTCGCGAGGATTGATCGAAGGCGCGGGGGAAAATTTCTGCGTATCGACGCCGCCCAGGATGACGTGCGCGCGAGGATTGTTTTCATGTCCCGCGATCATTCGGCTGTATTCGCTGATATGAAGCAGACCGTGATACCACGCGTCGGTAGAAATGTAGCTTGAGATATCCCA
>PMOH01000469.1:3236-21333 GCA_003161515.1 Deltaproteobacteria bacterium | reverse complement strand
GAAATGGCGCGCCGCCCGCCGCTCCGACCTCGATACTATGAGCGAGACCGAGCGATGGCAGCGCCATTTGTGGCAGTTGGTATTCGATTCGCACGGCCGCGTGCGTGACGAATGGCTCCGACTGCGAGAGACGCGACTGATGTTGCTGCCCGACGCCTTCGAGGCGATCGAAGAGCGGCATCTCAAAGCCTCGTTGCCCGACACGCTGCACGTGTTCGGTTCCTCGTACGCCGGAAATGCGTACACAGATATTTTTGCGCGACTCGGCGCGCTCGGCGACATTCAGATTTACGCACTCAATCCGTGCCGCGAGTTTTGGGAAGACGTGGACACCTCACGCCGCAACGCGCTGGCAGGATGGGCTCATCGGACCGACAAAGTCGGCGACCAACTCTCCGAATCCGAAGACCCCTTCGCTTTGAATGGAATGTCCGACCCGCCCGCGCTCAGGCTCTGGGGGCGGCCGGGCCGTGAATACATCCGGCTGCTCAACGAAGTGTCGGAATGCGATTTCGTGCCGCTTTTTTCCGATCCGTTCTCCAGCGAAAGCGAAACACCGACGGTGCTCGCGCACCTTCAGCAGAGCATCCTCGATCGCGAACCGGAGCGCGCGCAGGTCGAGAATGTCGATAGCAAGCCACCGGAACCGCGAATCACCTTCCTCGCCTGCCCTGGAATTCGACGCGAAGCGGAAATCGTCGCGAATCAAATCTGGTCGCTCATTCGCAGCAACGAAAAACTCGCCGCAGAGGGCAAAGTCGATCGACTACGCTTTCACGAAATCGCAGTACTCCTTCCCGACACGGCGGTTGACGACTACGTCGCGCAAATCGACAGCGTCTTTCGAAAGCAGCACCGAATCCCGATCGATCTCGTCAGCCGCAGCATCGCCGGCGCCAGCCGCGTCGCCGAAGCTGTCAATTTGCTTCTCCAGTTGCCGAGCGGCCGCTTCTCGCGCGTGGAAATGGTCCGACTGTTGACGCATCCCGCATTGAACAACGAGAGCGAAAGCGGAATCGACATCGAGAAGTGGCGGCGTTGGAGCGAAGCGCTGGGGATTTTCTTCGGCGCCGACGACTACGATCTCAAGGACACCTACATTCCGCCCGGCCTCTACAATTGGGATCAGGCGATCAAACGCCTCGCGCTAGGCACCATGATGACCGGTCAGCGCGGCGGAAATCCCGCTTATTATGAGGCGGGACCAAACAGTCCCAGCTATCTGCCGGGCGAAGTCGCGCAGGATGAACTCGAAACGGCCGCGCGATTCATGCGCGTCGCGCGATCGCTGATTGCCGACGCGCTGTCGATCCGCAGCGCTCGCCTGACGCCCCGCGAATGGTCGCTGATGCTGAGCGAATTCGTAAGTAGCTACATACGCCCCGAGAGCGCGATCGATGAGCAGGTCAGGGACCGGTTCCTCGAAGCAATCGAGGACCTCGGCGAATCCGCACTGAACGTCGGCGCGCTGTCGTTCCAGTCGGCGCGCGAGATAATCGCCGCGCGAGTCACCGACCTCGAGTCGCGGCGCGGACAATACTCGGAACGCGGTGTCGCGATTGGATCGTTCTCGTCGCTGCGCTCGATCCCCTTCAAAGTGATTTTCGCACTCGGCCTGAACGACAGTATTTTTCCCGAGCGTGAACACAGCGATCCGCTTGATCTGCGAACGCTGAAGCGCGTCGCCGGCGACGTCTCTCCGGCCGAGCGCGATCGTTATCTATTCCTCGAGACGATCCTCGCGGCGCGCGAGCGGATTTTCTTCTCCTACGTTGCTCGCAATGCGAAGACTGGCGACGCGTTTGAACCTTCGCCCGTGATCCGCGAACTGCAGAACATGCTGCGCGGATTTATTGACAAGAACACGCTCGACCAGCTGACCATCAAACATCCGGTCAGCCGCTATGACTTAAAGTACTTTCCGGAATTCAGCGCAGGCGCCTCGTCAGAAAATAAGTTCACGAGCTTCGACTCGGATGCCCGCCGTGGGGCTCGGATGCTCGCGCTAAAAGAGCAAATCGATCCGGTATCGGAAGAGAACTTGCGAGATCGTCTCGGGAAGCGGTTGAGCGATCGTCTGCACGCCGAACTGCAATATCCCAAATTCGAAACGCCGGTTGCCGCGTCCAACCCGACGCCGCCGGAAGAGATCGCTCTGCCGATTGCCGCGATTCGAAGATATCTTGAATGCCCTCTGCAAGGCGCCGCGCGATATTCGCTCGGAATGCTTGAGGATGAAGATGCGCCCGAGGAGGCCGAGGACGAACCGATCGAGCAGTCGCGCCTCAATCGCACCGTCATGTTGCGCAATGTTTTCTGGCGAGCCGGCGGCAACCGCGACGCGCTCGACGAACAATACGCGCGCGAACTCCGCATCGCGCAGACCAGCGGCAACGCTCCCGCTGGGCACTTCGCGCAGGCTGCTAGAGATACGGATGCCGCGGCGCTTTGCAAATGGCTCGCGCAGGCTTCCCAAGCGGGCGTGAATGATTTCACCGGCTGGAAGGACATTCGGCTCGGGCGCGCCGACGAGTTCGCCGACGCCGCCGAAATTCTCGCTCCGATCGCCTTGACCGTTGAAGTTCGCCGTCTCGATGGAACCACAGTTACGCAGCGCGTGAGTCTTTACGGAACGATTCACGGCGTTTCACCGGCGGCAGGCGCTGCGATCAACTGCGTGCTGCACAAGACGATCAAATCGAAAGATTTTCTCCCGGTGTTTCTGAATGCAATCGTTCTTGCCGCTGTTGGAACGAAGCTGCCCGAAAGATTTCGGGCGATCGTAATCGGAACGCAGTCGGAAAAGCTGACAGAATTCACTCGCGAGTTCCGGCCGATGGACCGCGAATCGGCGGTCGCATATCTGACCAACGTCGTCAGCGATCTGCTCTCGACCGGCAACGAATACTTCCTGCCGATCGAAGCGGTCGAGCAAGTCGCCAAGGAATTGCAGAAGGCTGAGAATAGCCGCGATCTGGTGGAAGCAGTCGAGCGCACGCTTTTGAACGACGTCGTGAAGTGCGGCTCCGACTACGGTCCAGTGCGCAACGCCAGGGACTTCGATCCGCCCGAAGAAGACCGGATCAAAAAAATCGTCGAGCGCCGCTTCGCTCCAATCGGGCTATTCAGATGAGCGCGATCACGTCTATGGAATACCAGCGGCCCGCGCTCCTCGATGAGATTCTCGACGGCCGCCACAAGGTTATCGACGCCAGCGCCGGCACCGGCAAGACATTTACGATCGAGCAGATCGTTGTCGACCTTATTCGCACCGGCGCCGCTCAACTCGATCAGATCCTGATCGTAACCTTCACCGAAAAGGCGACCGCTGAACTGCGCTCGCGAATCCGCGCGACGATCGAAGACGCGTTGGCGGCCCAAAATCTGCCTGACATCGAGCGCAGACTGAATGACGCGCTCGCTTCATTTCATCGCGCGCCGATCCATACGATTCACAGTTTTTGCCGTCGAATGCTGACTGAACTCGCCTTCGACAGCGGCGTGCGGTTTGGACTTGATCTGGCGAGCGGCCGTCTCGAGTTCCACGAAAGTCTGCGCGCCGAATTGCGCGAGCGGCTGAAGTCGGACGCTCGCGTTCACCAGCTCGTCGGAGAATGGCTGTCCGACGAGGGGCGCACTTCAGAGAAACTCGAAGTACTTCTGTGGCAGGCGCACGTTCAACGTTACTTGCGAACCGCGGGCCACGATCTCAATCAACGGACATTGACCGATCTGATGAATGCGTTCGATGCGAACGTGCTCGTGAACGCATTCCAAGTCGCGGCTATTAAAGATGATGCGCGCGACGACGCGCTTGCCGCGACGCGCGAACTCGAAACAATTATTCGACGAGCCGATCGCTCGTCAGCAACGCTGGCTGACGCTCTGCGAGACTTCAATCTCGATCGCATCTGCAGACCAGCGAAAACGTTGAAACGAACCGGCAGATTCCCCGACGATATGCCGGCACAGGTACGCACGATCATCGATATCGCCAGGCGGGTGCAGGCGACGCTGGGCATCGAGCAGCGCGCGGTCGACGAATTGTTGCTCGGCGTCGTCAACCGGATGGACGCGCGAAAACGCGAGCGCGGAACCCTCGACTACGAGGACATGCTCGCGTGGCTCGCGGACGCACTCGACGGTCCTCGCGGCAAATCGCTCGCGACTACACTGCGCGAACGTTACCGAGTGACGCTGATCGACGAATTCCAGGACACCGACGAACTTCAATGGAAAATCTTTCGACAGGTATTCGTCGACGGCGGCGGCGCCAACACCGTCTATGTAATCGGGGATCCCAAGCAGGCGATTTATAGTTTCCGTGGCGCCAACGTTCACGCCTACCTCGAAGCCTGCAAGGAACTCTCCAGGTCGGGCGCGACGACCGTTCACTTGCGCAAGAATTTTCGATCGACGTCCGACATGCTCGACGCCTGCAATCTAATTTTGGATCAGGGCGCCGCGGAGCCGCTTTTCGACGGCGACATCACTTATCGCTATCCAGTAGAGTGCGGGCGTCCCGCTCTCAGAGCCATCGCGGCGAACGGCGAGCCGATTCAGCCGTTGACTCTTCTGAAGTTCCAGCCGCGCGATGATCGACACAAGTTTTCACGGCTCATGCGCGAAGCGATTGGCACGCGCAGCGCGCGCGAGCTGCGACGCATCATTCTGGAGCCGGAATACTCAATTTCAATTTGTGACGAACAAAAGGATCCGCGCAGAATTACCGCCAGGGATATTTACGTCCTTACGCGAACCAATCGCGACAGCGCCGAGATCGCCAGGTACCTGCGCCAGGCCGGCGTCTCGTATGCCTTCTACAAACAGGACGGACTATTCCAGACTCGCGAGGCCGCATACGTTCTCGACCTGCTCAAGGGAATCGACGAACCCGGCCGCCGGTCGAATCGGCTCAAGGCGTGGGCGACGAGTTTCTTCGCTGTCGATCACGCTGACCTTGGGCGGCTGGACGACCAACGCGCGTCGCAGCCCATGTTCGACCGACTGCTCGAATGGCGCGCGCTCGCAGAGAGTGGGCATTTCGCCGACTTGTTCGACGCCTTGCTCCATCAGAGCGGGCTCGTCGAACGCGAGTTGTTGATGTCCGACGGCCGCCGCGAACTTACCAACTACGAACATATCTTCGAGATACTGACGCAGCAGGCGTCGCGACGGGGAATCTCGCTCGCAGAAATTATCGAGCTGCTCGATTCCTACGTCTCCGGGCGCGCGACACCGCCGGGTGACGACGCGAACGTGCAGCGCGTCGAAGATGATCGCGACGCTGTACAAATCATGACGATCCACAAGAGCAAGGGCCTCGAAGCCGGCGTCGTTGCGCTCTACGGGGGATTCTTCGCGAGCACTCTTCCCGATCCCGTCAGCACCTGTCACGTCGGAAACGAACGCCGCCTCGTGATCGGCAAACTTGCGCGCGAAATCGCAAAGGATGCGATCGCAAAAGAAAAGGCGGAGGAGGATCAGCGACTACTCTACGTCGCGCTCACTCGCGCGCGCGCCAAATTGATACTGCCCTATGTTCCTGGCAACACGCTGACGCAAGATCTGAGAGGATCTTACAAGCAATTGAACGATCGATTGCGCACTCTCGATCGCGAGGGCCAACTGAAGACAGCGAAAAAACTCTTCACGACTCAAATCGTCGGTGTTCCAGCGTCAACGGATTCAACCGCCGCAGCGGAGATCGCGAAAACGGCAATTGACCACAATGCACTGTGGGACTGGCTCGAATCGACGTCGCGGCCCACCGGCCTTGACGGCGAGCTCGCCGACCTGGGCACAAAACATCGAGGCTTGATCATCGAATCCTACACTTCTCTTCAGGCCGCTGAGCCCGACGATTTCAAAACCAGTGTGGACGCAATCGATGCGCGCGCGGACAACGTCGATTTGCCCGGCGGCCGCCACGTCGGCATTTTTCTGCATGAGGCGATCGAGAAGCTCGATTTCAAATCCTTTGGCGAGGCCCCAAATCTGAAATCCTGGATGGCCCTCGACGACGTGCGCGAATTGTTCGCCAGCATCATGCGCCGTCACGGCGTGGATGATCCGCGATGGCTGGATCGCGGACGCGAGCTGGTCTTCAACACCCTGACTTCACGAGTCGCGCTCGGCCAAACGATGCTCGAGGGCGGACTCCGCGCTCTGAAGAGCGTTCGCGAGATGGAGTTCGCGTATCCGATTTCTGAACACCGACACCCGCGTCTCGGCGCTGACCCGGACGGCGCGTGGACGGTCGGCCGCGGTTACATCAAGGGATTTATCGATTTCGTGTTTGAGCGCGACAAACTCATGTACTTCGCCGATTGGAAGGGCGATTTGCTGCCATCTTACGATCCAAACGCAATCGCACAGCACGTTGACCGCCACTACCGGTTGCAGGCGCGAATATACTCAGTCGGTGTAGTGCGCCTACTGGCTATTCACAATCAGCGCGACTACGACAGTCGATTCGGCGGCCTCCTGTATGTCTTTCTTCGAGGCGTCACGCACCCCGGCAACGGCAAAGCTGGATTCTACTTCGCGCGGCCGTCGTGGAATGAAATAGTCACTTATGAATCCGAACTGATGAATCCCGAATCCACTTTCGAGTTGCGCACATGAGCGATAGATACTCACTACTCGGAATGGATACCGCGTGGCGACGCTTTGAATCCGCTCGCGACGGCGGCAATTCCATTTTCGACGCTCGCATGCGCTCGCTCGAGGTCTCGGTCGCCGGACTCAATCTCGCCCCCGAGACCGTCCACCTCGCAGCGGAGCTCGCGGCGCTTGAACCCGCTCTGGAAGCCGATGAGCGAATGACGCTCATAGTACTGATTCTCGTTTCCCTGGTCGCGCTGCAGGAAGGAAGCACCCGCTTTCCCGTCACTGGCCCACTATCGGAAGTCCCGATGCGTCGCGTACTGAGTAGTCTGTGTGCTGAAGGTTTCGGCCCCGGTGCCGTCGATAGAATAGTCACTTCGATCGAAGCGCTTCTCCAATCGAACCGCGCGGCTGCGTTAGTAGGTCAGCGGGAGGATGACTACAAGCCGCTACTATATATCGCGCCATACATAATGCATCAGAGTATCTATTACTGCGAGCGCGAACTGGCTATTCGACTCGGTGCGCTACTGAGTAATCGTCCGGATGAGCAACCGGACGCGGATCGACTTGCCCGCGCGCTTCACGACGTGAATGAACGTCCAGTGATCGTGAATGGCAAGCAGATCGTGATGTCCGCCGAGCAGCGCAGCGTTGTTGAGGCTTCCGCGCGGGCCGGACTGACGGTCATTTCGGGCGGTCCGGGCACCGGTAAAACCTCGATCGTCGTTGCGATTATGCGGCTGATAGTGCGCCTCGGCGTCGATCCTTCTCAGATTGCGCTGACGGCTCCAACTGGCAAAGCCGCGAATCGCATGGGCGAGTGCGTAATTGAGTCGCTGACTCGAATTGAACAGCGCGACGCAGTAGACCAGGCGCTTCTCGACGCGCATCTCGAGCCCTCAACGATTCATCGCCTGCTCGGTTACTCGCCGGATTCCGGACGCTTCCGGCATCATCGCAACAACCCGCTCTCGGCGAAGGTGGTTATTGTCGATGAAGGATCGATGCTCGATGTCACCTTGATGGAACGGCTCACGAACGCGATTCAGCCGGGAGCGCGCCTGATCCTGCTCGGCGACGCAAACCAATTGCCGTCGGTCGCCGCGGGCAGTGTATTCCGCGCCCTGGTCCCATCTGCCGAAGATGGGCTCGGTCCGCTCGCTGCGGCATCGATGCGCCTCGAAGTGAATCACCGAATGAACAGCGACGACGCATCGGGTCGATCGATCTTGCTCGCAGCCCGATCGATTAACCAGGGCGTCGCTCCAGTTGTTGAGCGGCGCTCATCACCCGCAGACTTGGCGTTCGCCGGAGTCGAATTTCTTGGCGCTACTCCGCGTGAGCTCGGGCCGTTTCTTGATCGTTGGTACGCCGATCGAGTGCGCGGCGGAAAAGATGTTGCGGAACTGATTAAGCATGAATACATCGAGCGCGATGGCGGTTTCGACGACGCCGACTGCGTGCGACTGCGCGTCTTGTTTTCGCATGCCGCAAAATCGCGAATCTTGTGCGTGACACGGGTCTTCGAGACCGGTGCCGAACGAATTAACGCGCGCCTTCATTCGCGCGCCGCCGAAACCGCCGATGTCGCAGCGGATCGTATTCCATTCGTGGTGGGCGAACCGCTGCTCGTGCTGCGCAACGACTATGAGCGCGGACTCTTCAACGGTGACAACGGAGTCCTGTTGTGGGTAAGGCGCAACAACGGTTCGCAAATGCCAATGGCGATCTTTCCCCGCGGCGACAATTTCGTGGCGTTCCGATTCGAAGCATTGCGCGAATTCGTCGAGCTCAGCTACGCGATGACCGTGCACAAAGCACAGGGCTCCGAGTTCGACTCAGTCGCCATCGTGATGCCCGAAAAACCGGTCGCAGTGATGACGCGAGAACTCCTCTACACGGCAGTCAGCCGCAGCCGAACGTCGGTCGCAATCGTCGGTGCCGAATCGGTGCTCGCCAACGCGATCGCGACGCGCGTCGAGCGATTCTCCGGACTCGCCGACCGGCTGAAGCTAACGCTCGCCGGCTAACCCTTTGGCGTGTGCGATATCAGGAATTCGCGCACGCGCTTAACGGTCGCGCCGATAACGTCGGACGCTTTCCAATGCTCGATGAGTTCGGCGTTTGGCGCGAGCGCGGCGATCTCCTTCGAGGTTTCCTTCGGATGATAGTCGTCGTTGCCGCATAGAATCAGCATCGGCGTTTTGCACGAGCGCACGAAATCGCGCGAGACATTGAAAACGAAATCACCGCCATACATCCGGTCGCAAAACTGTCGCAGCGCGGCGTCGTCGAGCTTTGGTCGATCTGCTTTCAGCGCCTGCGCCCATCCGTCGAACATCGCGAAGAACATTTCGCGATTGTGCGGACTGAGCCCGATTGGATTTTGTAAAACCGCAGCGCTGACCCTTTGCGGGGCGGCTTTGATCATTCCGAGGCTGTAGGACCCTCCAATACATCCGCCCATCAGATGGCACTCCTTGATTCCGAGATGATCGAGCAACGCAATATGATCGCCGGAATAAGTATCCCAGCCGTCATCAGCGCTGATCGGCCCCCACGACTTTCCGGCATTGCGCTGGTCCATCGCGATCACGCGAAAGTTCGCCGCAAGTTCCTTGGTCGGGTCGAACGGGCTCTTTGCCCAGAACTCGATACTCGAGCGCATCCCGCCCGGCGCAAATAGTAAGATCGGATAGCCAGTTCCGTATTCCTCATAGTATATCGATACATCGTCACGCTTGAATGTAGGCATCTCAGTCTCCTTGAAAGTAAGTATTTAGTCTCCCGGAAGCGGCGGACGCAGATCTCGCCATGGCCGAGTGGCTTCGAAAGTAGCAGCAAGTGCGAGCAAATCGAACTCGCCGTTGGGCCGCCCAACAATTTGAAGTCCAATAGGCAGTCCCGCGCGGCTGAATCCGGCGGGAATAGTAATTACGGGTTGACCGGTGGCATTGAATGGATACTCAAACGCTATCCAAGTCCATAACTCATCGAGATAGCGCTCCGGACTCGACGGAAAGCTGCCGTTTCTCATCGCGGGCCGGGTCATCGCAGGCGTCAACAACGCGTCGTAAGGCTCGAGGCGCTCAACGATCGTCCGCGCGATGTTGTGCATGGTGGCAACCAGGTTCACATAGTCGGCGCCGCTCACCTTGCGCCCGAATTCGTACATCTCGCGCACAACCGGATCGATCCATTCTGGGTTGGTGACCGGAATCGCCGCGATGCCGACGCAAATCAGGATTCGCGTGCACTCGACCAGCATCGCGCCCGGATCCAGCTCGATGGGTTCGACTCGATGCCCGAACCCGCGCATCGTCGCGCAGGCCGAGTCGAACGCTGTCGCGACTTCGGGATCGACTTCGCCAAGTTTCGAGGTCGCGATTGAGGCGAGCCGCAGATTCTTCGGAATAACGCGCACAGCTTCTTCGAACGGACGCGTGGGCGGCGGCGCCCAGTATGGATCGCCGGTCGCGGGCCCCGCGACTATGTCAAGCATCGTCGCTACGTCGCGCACCGAACGCCCGATCGGGCCGCGGGTCGCGTAGCCGCCCCATGCTTCTCCCCTATGCGGCGCATAGGTTATTCGTCCGCGCGACGGCTTGAGTCCGACCACGCCGCAGTTCGACGCGGGACCACGAATCGATCCTCCGCCGTCGCTGCCCTCCGCCAACGGCCCGAGGCCCGCAGCAACGGCCGCCGCTGCGCCGCCGCTCGAACCGCCTGCGTTGTACTCGCGATTCCATGGATTGCGGGCGGTCGGGCACAAGCCGCCTTCAGTTGTGGGACGCCCGCCAAACTCCGGTGTCGAGGTTTTGCCGAGCAGTATCCCTCCCGCCCTCTGCAGGCGCTGCACGATTACAGCATCTTGCGGCGGGATTGAGTCCGCATAGTTTTTCGATCCGAGCGTGGTGCGGATTCCCGCCGTCGGCGTCAGATCCTTCAGTGAGTACGCGACGCCGTATAATCGCATCGATGCCGCATTTGCCCGCGACGCCTCCAGGCGCTCGGCGTCGGCGAGCGCACGGTCCGCGGTGACCGTCATGTATGCGCCCAGTTCTGGATTCAGCCGTTCGATTCGCGCGAGGTAAGACTCAGCGACCTCGCGCGGCCGCAGCTCGCCCTTCACTACTAACTCGCGCAGTTGCCAAGCCTCGATGAACGGGTCGAACACGGTAGTTACTCTTCCAGCTACAACCTATGCGCCATTAGTCAGCCGTCCACCGACATCGAGCATCTCGTGCGCGTCCGCTCTCAGCGCCCGCGTCCGCANNCACGCTTCGCCATCGTGCTACCGGAGTCTTGCCACGATGAAGTCCGCACGCAGATTGTTCCTCGTCGTTGCCGCCGCGACCGCGGTGACCGCTACTTTCAGCTTCGCTCATGCGCAAGGACCCGGTCCGCTCGCTGATCCCAAGTCCACCAACCAGGTGGGGTTTCCTGCCACGCTCTACTCGTGGGTGATTCCGCCCGACAATCAGCAGACGCCGGCAAAGATTGCGCTCGGTAAGGCGCTGTTTTTTGAAGACGCGCTCTCCGCCGACGGCAAAGTCTCGTGCGATCACTGTCATGGCCCGGACAAGGGCTTCACCGATCAACTGCCGACCTCGGAGGGAATCCATGCGCAGTTCGGGCAGCGCAACGCGCCGTCGGTTCTCAACGCGCTGTTCAACGTGACGCAGTTCTGGGACGGNNATGAAATCGACCGACGACGCAGTGGCCGCGATCAAGGCGATTCCCGAGTATCAGAAAAAATTCCAGGAAGTGTTCGGCCACGACGTCAATTTTGCCGATATCGAGAACGCGATCGCTGCTTACGAGCGCACGCAGCTCGCGTTCGACTCGCCGTTCGACAAATTCGTCAACGGTGATCAAAACGCGATCAGCGATTCGGCCAAGCGCGGATGGTCGATTTTCAACGGCAAGGGCCGCTGCATGTCGTGTCACGGATGGAATCCCACGCAGCCGCTGTTCACCGATCAGAAGTTCCATAACATCGGGGTGTCGGCGCACAAATCGGACTTCGTGCCGCTCGCGCGCAAGGCGCTCGACCTGCTCAACACGACCGGCGGCGACTCGATAGCGATCGACAAGCTCGCGATCGGCACCGACATGAGCGGGCTCGGCCGATTCCTGGTGACCAAGCAGCCGCATGATATCGGATCGTTCCGCACCATGACCCTGCGCAACCTGCTGGTGACGCAGCCGTACTTCCACGACGGCTCGCAGGCGACGCTGTGGGATACGATCGATCATTACAACAAGGGCGGCGTGCAGAATCCTTATCTCGACGGCGGTATCACGCCGCTGGGACTCACCGAAGCTGAGGAAGACGACCTGGTCGCATTTCTCGCGAGCCTCACGAGCCCCGAGTACGCCGATGCCGCCAAGCAGGAGTACGACCTGCAGTTCAAACGCTCGCGCACCGACCGGCCGCAGCGCGACGAGGGCGCAGCCAACGGCGACAAAGGACGCGGGCCGGGATTGGCGGGTCCGTTCGGTGATATCGGACCGCAGCAAACCCTGGAGAATCCGGCGCTGGTCGGCGGCGATTAACCTGATGAAAGAAAAAAGACAGAGGCGCGATGGCTGCTCGGCATAAAAGCGTCGAAACAAAATATATGGAAGAGCGTGACGCGGTCCTGCGCGGACTGCGCGGCCTCGACCGGCGCACGTTTCTGAAAGTGCTCGCCGCATCGGCCGGCGCCGTAATGTCCAAGGGCCTGATCACGCCGCATTCGTTTCAGCTGGTGGAGGTCGCCAACGCCGCGCCCGACAAGACCGCGGAAGCGACCGGGATGGCGGGCAAGCCGCCGTTCACCTTCGCGTATATTTCGGACACTCATCTTTATCCGCGCACGCTCAATCAGCGCTTCGTGCGCGGAGCGGTCAAAGCGGTCGAGGACGTCAACGCACTCGACCCGCAGCCCGACTTCGTGCTGTTCGGCGGCGACCTCGCGCAGACGGGGCGTCATGAGGAGCTCGAACTCGGGAGACAAATTCTCGCCGAGTTGAAAGCACCGGTTAAGATGATGGTCGGCGAGCACGACTGGTTCTACGACCTGGGCGACTCGTGGAAGGACATGTTCGGACCGCCAAACTACTCGTTCGACTGGAAGGGCGTGCACGTCGTGGTTCTGATGAGCGTGCACGAGAAGGATTTCTGGACGGCGCGCAAATTGACGCCGGCCGAGCGGATGGGAATCGTCGCCGGCCTGGATAACGGAATCCAGTCGCGATTCGAAGTCGGTGACGAAGAGCGCAAGTGGCTCTCCGACGACCTCGCCAAGGTGCCGCACACCACGCCGCTCCTCGTCTTCTCGCACTCGCCGCTCTACAAGTACTACCGCAACTGGAATTTCTGGACCGAAGATGCGGAGCAGGTGCAGGCGATTCTGAAACCCTACAAGCACGTGACGGTGATTCACGGCCATACGCATCAGATGCTCTACAACCAGATCGCGAACATCAGTTTTTACGGGATGCTCTCGACGGCGTGGCCGTGGCCGTACGCGCCGACCGGTCTGCCGCCACTGACAATCCAGATGAATCGCGCCGATCCGTTTGATCAGTTCGACGGACTGGGCGACGGCCAGCTCAATGTCCGACCCGATGGATTGGCGGACAAGATCTACAATCTGTGGGATCGCAATCCGGTGTCGGTGAAGGCCGACTACCTGATTTCGCACGGCAAAGTTGCGCGGCCGCCAGCGCCACAGTTCGCGAGCTACTGAGGCACGACTTCCACCGAGGCGAACATGACCCGACGATCGATCGCATTGGTAACTGCCGCGGGATGTGCGGCGATACTCGCGGCCGTGGCTTACGCGCCGCAAGTACTTCGCGCGCAGCAAGCGCAGGCGCCGCTGCCAATTCATCAAGTGCCGCAAGCGAAAGACGGTGGCGTGGTCGTGATGCTCTGTGACGGCAAGACCAGCATGGAAGTGAAAGGCCTGAAGACCGGCGAGTCGATGAGTCATGCACAGGCAGTCGAGGTCACGCGCGAGCTGATGGCGCAATGGCAGCGTGAGCATCCGAACGAAAAATGGCAGATGGCGCAGACCGACGAATCGTCACAGCCGGTGCCCGCGCCTTCGGCTGCATCGGGCGCCGATGTTTCGAAACCGAGCAGCACCGTTCCGAGTATGGAAGCTGGCGCCAAGCCTCCGGCAAAGGGAATGCAGCAAGGCGACACGTACGCCAGCTTCACCGATCGCGATTACAAGGTTTGGAAGAACGAGACCGACAACTTCGTCGCGGAAGGGAAAAGGATTTTCCACAGCGACAAGGAACTCGGCGGCACGATTGGCGTGAGCTGCGACATGTGCCATCCGGACGCGTCGAACACGCATCCCGAGACTTATCCGAAGTACCAGGTCCAGTTGCAGAAAGTGGCGCTGCTGCGCGACATGATCAATTGGTGCATCGAGAATCCGGTGAAGGGCAAGGCGTTCGATCCCAACGATCCGAAACTACGCGCACTCGAAGCGTACATCCTGGCCCAGCGAAAAGGCGTCCCGCTCAACTACGGCAAGCATTAAGGGCTCGCGCTCGTCTAGCGGCTTTACAAAGCTGCCTGCGACTGATAGCACCTAATTAGGTGCTCACTAGAATGCGAAATTCAACCAAGCTCGACATTACGAAAGACATTCAGTCGCTGACAAACTTTCGCCGCAATTCGGCCAAATTTCTCAAGCAGATCAAGAAGAGCAAAAGGCCGGTAGTGCTGACTATCAACGGCAAGGCCGCGGCTATCGTGCAGGACGCGGAGGAGTATCAGAGGCTGCTCGATATCGCCGCTCGCGCCGATGTGTACGAAGCAATCCGGCAGGGCCTCGACGATATTGCTCACGGCCGAACCCGGCCAGCCGAAGAGGTATTCGCCGAGTTCCGACGCCGCCATGGCTTACCGCGTTGAACTAACCGTCCGCGCCAACCAGGACCTCAACTCCATATACGACCGTATCTCGGCGGACGATTCTGCCGTCGCTGCTATTTGGTATTTCGGACTTGAGAAAGCGATCGATACGCTTAGGAGTCTCCCGCGCCGCTGTCCTGTCATTCCCGAGAGTAAAGATACTAAAAGCGGGCTGCGACATCTGCTGTACGGCTCGAAACGCGATGCGTACCGCGTGATTTACGAAATCGATGAAGCGGCACAATTGGTGAGCGTCATAACGATCCGGCATTCCGCGATGGATAAGTTTGTAATCTGACAAACGCGAGCGTCCGTCATCGCCGATGTGAATATTAGTCGCGATGCTCGTGTAATCGCAGCAGCATCAACATCAGCATCAGGCGATCGTTGCGCGGTTGAATCTCGGGTGCCGCGCTCTGGTCAGAGATGAGCTCGCTCTGCGCTGTTTCTCCGTAGATTTCGAACGCGGTGCGCGAGTCCAGGCCAATCGAGAACAGTTGCGGCGAGGTGACATCCACCGGTAGCGGGTGCGCAACTGAAAACCGTCCCACCGGATTGTTTGACGGGCTCAATAAGTGAAGATCGAGCGAAGCCCGATCGGAGACTCCGTCTCGGGAACGGATGATCGACTTCGGTACCAGGCGCTTGAGCAAGGGATTGTTGTGCAAGAGTCCGGATTCTAACGCCAGCAGCATTCCTATGAGCGCAGCCAATGCAATCATCATTGCGCCCCAGCCTCGTCGGCCGATGCCTTTTGCGGGTATGTGCGTTTTCAGTTCCATTCGCGTACCCGCATTGGAGGCAGCAAGAAATATACCTACAATTAGTAGTTTATCTTATCTTCTAGTAAAGCGCCGCTTGCGAGGTTTACGCGCCGCTTGAGGCCTGCTGCCGCGTCAGCGCGCGCGGTAGTAAAGCCAGGCGCGTTCTGAAATCGCGGCGGCGTAGAATATTGCGATCAGTGGCGCCAGGTCGCGGACTATTGCGCCGGGAAATGCCGGCGGCGGTGCGATCGCGAGCGTGATCACCAGCGCATAGTTGATGATTCCGCCCCAATGACCCAGCCGGCTTTTTATCGGGCCGCTTGCCGGTGGTCCTATCAGGACGGAGTCGATTGCGTACTGGCTGAACGACACCGCGATCAGGATCGGGATATAAAAAGGGATCACGCCCGCGGCTGCTTCGGATAAAAGCGCGGCCAGCACGAAGGTCACGTCCGCAATTCCGTCGAGCCATCGTCCGCTTCCGCTGGCGACGCCGAGCCGCCGCGCGACTCGCCCGTCGATGAAGTCGCTGCCCGCGGCGACAATTGCAACGATCGAGAAGGCCAATCGTCCCTGATGCGCGTGGGCTGCGAGCGCGATCCAGATAGCGGCGAGCGCGAATCTGATCGCGCTCAGGCCGTTCGGTATCTGCGCGAGCATCACGCCACCGCCGGTGCGCCGTTTCGTTGTTTCGCTCGCAGGAGCGGAATGCTCTACAATTGATCTCTTATGCCCGGAAAAACTTCCCGCACGATCCAGGTCGTCAGCCACGGCCCCTCATGCCTCGACGGTGTGATGGCGGCGGCCGCGGTGGCGCGCTTTTACGATGGCCATAAAGTCTTCACGACGCTGGCCGGCAACAACGAGGCAGACCAGGTGATCGGAGGCCTGACGCTCAAGTCCGCAGACGGCAGTGACGAGATCTGGATCACCGATTTATCCTGGAATTCACCCGCGACCGGAGCGCATCTCGCCGAGTTGAGCGCGCGCGGTGCGCGAATTTACTGGATCGATCATCATCGCACCGCAGTTTCCCGCGCCGATGCCCCCGAGTTCAAGGTACCGTTCGCCGCCAAAGTCCTCAGCGAACAGTATTCCGCGGCGCGCCTGACCTTCAACTTTCTCAAAAAAATGGACCGGGACCTTCCTGAGCGCCAGCGCGCCGAGTTCGAAAGCTTCGAGCCGTTTGTCATGATCGCCGACGATCACGATCGCTGGGTACACAAGATTCCCGAGTCGCCCGAGTGGGCGCTCGCCGTGCAGACGCTCGGTGGAATCTCCTCGTATCGCGAGATCCTGAAGCTGCGCGAGCCGCAGATGAGCCGCAAGTTGCGCTCGGCGTTCGAGTCGGGCCAGGACGCGATGCGCCGCAGCCTCGAATTGGCGCAAGCGACCATGGTCGATCGCAAGCTCGACAACGGAATCACGGTGCGGACGGCGTGCTGCTTCGGTTACAGCAGCGAAGTCGCCGCACAGCTATACAAAGGGCAGACTCGCACCGTCGTCGCGCTGTTCGACTTGCGCAGCCAGGGCGTCAGCCTGCGGCGCAGCTCCGACAGCGACGTCGATTTGTCTCAGCTCGCGCAAATCTACGGTGGCGGTGGTCATGCGGCAGCGTCAGGCTTCGCGATTCCCGACTTGCGCCGCCTTCCCGCCGAGCGGCTGGCAGAAATTTTGGGCGACCAGCTCGAAAAGCCGGCTACCTGATCCCCGCGCACGCCCTCTCGTAGCAGCATTCCGCCTCATTTCTCAACCGGCACTCCCTTGCGTCAAATCTGACAATCCGCCTAGACTGACCGTACGTTCATTTGACTGACTGTCCAGTTCGCTATGACCAAAGAAGAGGTAATCAAGGAATATCGCGTCCGCGAAATCCTCGAAGCCGCACGGCGCGTGATGGCTCGCTATGGTATGCAGGGCACGACGGTTGACCGCGTCGCCGAGGAAGCAAAGGTCGCCAAGGGCACTATCTACCTGTATTTCGACACCAAGGACGCGCTGGTCCATGCGGCGGTGCTCGAAGGTTTGCGCGAAATGGTGGCGGAGACGATTGCGTCGGACGACTCGTCGAGGCCGCCGCTCGAGCGAATCCGCAAGCTCATCATGGCGCAGTTCCGCATCCAGGCGTCGAACCAGGATTTTTTGAAGACTCTAATCATCGGCAACTCGCTCGACATCGAGCTCGAATCGGAAGCCGGCCGCGAATACATGCGCGTTTACGCCGGCCATCTAGACTTCATGGCGTCGGTGCTGCAGGACGCCATCGATCGCGGCGCGATTCGGCCGATCGATCCGCACTTCGCGGCGTTCATGCTCGGAGAGATGCTGACCGGATCGCTCCGTCGCCGGCTACTCAAGCTGGCGTCAACTCCGCTCGAGTCTGACGCTGAAGCGGTCGTCGAACTTTTTCTCAAAGGGATCGCGGCGCTTCCATGACGCTGTTTTTCAAGATTCCAGTTCTCGTTCTGGGAGCCGCGCTCGGAACTTTCGTGCTCGCGGGATGCCATCAGCCGGCCGCGGCCGAAGTCGATAACAAGTCGGCACCGGCGCCGATTGCGATCGCGGTCGCGACCGCGCGGAATCAAGGTCTCGATCGCACGGCTGAAGTGCAAGGCGCGCTCTTTCCGCGCGAGCATGCGGTGATGTCGTCGGAGGTCGAGGGCAGAGTCGCTCAGGTTAATGCGGACTTCGGCGACAAGGTCACCGCGGGCCAGGTGATGCTGAAAATCAACCCGCGCGAATATGAGTTGCGGGTCCAGACCGCACAGGCTGCGCTCGACCAGGCGCGCGCGAAGCTGGC
>PMOH01000469.1:0-3226 GCA_003161515.1 Deltaproteobacteria bacterium | reverse complement strand
GAAGCGGTCGCGATGGCGCGCAAAAAACTCGGCGACACCGATATCAAGGCGCCGTTCAGCGGCTCCGTGCAAAAACGGATGGTCTCGCTCGGCGAGTACGTCTCGCCCGGCAAGGAAATTTACGAACTGATCGCGACCGACCCAATCAAGCTGCGATGCCCGATGCCGGAGCGGTTCGTGCCGCTCGCGCGTGTCGGCATGCCGGTAAAACTCGCGATCGACGCGAATCAGGGTACGTCGTACACCGGAAAAATCACGCGCATCGCGCCGGCGCTCGACGAAAGCAGCCGCACGCTGCTTATCGAGGCCGAGGTCCCCAACCCCGACGGCGCGCTGAAGCCGGGATTTTTCGCGCACGTTACAATGGATCTCGGCCACGACCGGGCGCTGTTCGTGCCGACCGCCGCGGTGCTGCGCTACGCGGGCGTCGCGCGCGTGTTCGTCGTCGAGAATGGAGTCGCACGCGCTCGCGAGGTGACCACCGGCAGCGTCGTCGGCGAACAGACTGAAATCACCGGCGGGCTGAAGGAGGGCGATCACGTCGCAGTGAGCAACGTCGATCGCCTGGCTGACGGCACCGCGGTGACCGCGAAGGAGCAGTCGTGATTCTCGCCGACCTGTGCGTGCGCCGCCCGGTCTTCGCCACCATGTTCGTCGGCGTGCTGGTGGTGCTCGGATGGTTTTCGTACATGCGCCTCGGCGTCGATCTGTTTCCAAAGGTCGATGTACCGACCGTGATGGTCACAACCTTCCTGCCGGGCGCCGCGCCCGAGGAGACCGAAGCGCGCGTCACCAAGCCGATCGAGGAAGCGGTCAACACCGTCAGCGGAATCGACGAGATGCGCTCGAACACGCTCGAAGGTGTTTCGCGCGTCACGATCCAGTTCAAGCTCGAGCGCGACCTCGACGCCGCCGTGCAGGATGTGCGCGACAAAATTTCAACGGTGCTCGATCAACTGCCTGACGGGACCAAGCCGCCGCAGGTGCAGAAGTTCGATCTCGACGCGGTCCCGGTCGTCACGATCACGCTCACCGGCTACCAGAGCCTCAAAGAGCTCACCGAGATGGCGCGCCGCCGTCTGAAAGAGCCGCTCGAATCGGTTGACGGCGTGGGCTCGATCGACATCGTCGGCGGTCGCGAGCGCGAAGTTCACGTTGACGTGGACGCTGACAAGCTGCACGCGACCGGCGTCACCATTCAGCAGGTTGGTGCGGCGCTCTCGCGGCAAAACGTCGAGTATCCCGGCGGCCGCATGAAGCAGGGCATGTCCGAGGAGATGCTGCGCACGCTCGGCCGCATCACCGAAGTCCCGGATTTCGCAAAAATAATCGTCAGCGAAGTAGAAGGACGGCCGGTGACGGTCGGCGACGTCGCTTCAGTCGAGGATGCGGTCAAAGAGCCGCGCTCGCTGTCGCGATGGGACAACAAGAACGCCGTGTCGCTGATCGTGCGCAAGCAGTCGGGCGAGAACACCATCGAGATCGTCGATCGCGTGAAGGAGCGCTACGAAACGATCAAAGGCACGCTGCCAGTCGGCGTCAACGTGATTTTCACCCGCGACGCCTCGACCTTCATTCGCGCCGCGGTTGACACCGTGCAGGAGCATCTCTGGCTCGGCGGCCTGTGTGCCGCGATCGTGGTGTTCTTTTTCCTCGGCTCGATCACCTCGACCCTCATAGCCGCGGTCGCGATTCCCGTTTCGATCATCGCGACTTACTCTTTGATCCTGTGGATGGGGTTCACGCTCAACCGCATGACCCTGCTGGCACTAACGCTCGCGGTCGGAATCGTGATCGACGACGCCATCGTCGTGCTCGAAAATATTTTCCGCTTCATCGAAGAAAAAAACATGAACCCGATGGAAGCGGCCAAAGCGGCCACCGCCGAGGTCGGACTCGCGGTCAGCGCAACCACGCTCTCGCTCGCTGTCATCTTCGTGCCGGTGGCATTCATCCACGGCGTTATGGGCCGTTTCCTGAATTCGTTCGGCCTGACGATGGCGTTCGCGATCATGGTGTCGTTGCTGGTCTCCTTTACGCTGACCCCGATGCTCTGTTCGCGCTACCTGAAAGCCAAAGGCGCGGGCCGCGCGAAGCACAACAGCACCAAGGATTGGAAAATTTTCCGCTGGATCGAGGACTACTATGACCTCGCGCTGCGCTGGTCGCTCGACCATCGATGGGTGCTGGTCGTCGTCGCAGTCGCGCTGGTCATCTCGATCCCGTTCCTGGGCAAATTGGTCGGGGCGACCTTCATGCCCGACGACGACTCGAGCGAATTCGCGGTCAACATCCGTACGCCACCCGGCTATTCGCTCGCGCATACCGATCAGATCGTCGCGCAGATAGAAGATCGCCTGCGCACGATTCCCGAAGTTCGCGACCTGTTCACCACCGTCGGCGACACTAACGGCGACGATCGCGTCACGGTCGCGCAGGTTGACGCGAAACTCTTTCCGCTCGACCAGCGCCGCCGCAGCCAGGAACTGGTGATGGCTGACGCGCGTAAGTTGATGGACGCCTTTCCGGCCCTGCGCGTCAGCGTCGATCCGATCAAACCGTGGGAGCAGGGCGGCTATCGCGAAGTTGCAGTCGAATACGATATGCGGGGTCCCGACCTCGACACGCTACGCACCTACGCCGACGGCTTGATGACGCGGCTCAGACAGATTCCTGGCATCGTCGATCTCGACTCCAGCTACGAAGGCGGCTTGCCGGAGCTCCAGGTCAATATCGATCGCACCAAGGCGGCAGATCTCGGCGTGTCGGTGGACGATATCGCGCAAACCATGCGCACGATGGTGCAGGGCGACGTCGTCACGCGTTTTCGCGAGGGCCAGGACACCTACGACGTGCGCCTGCAGTTGGCCGACAAGGATCGCAACAATCCGGTGGTGGTCGCCGGCCTGACGATTCCGTCGAGCAAGGTCGGGCAGGTGCGGCTCGACAACGTCGCGACGCTGACGCATGGCACCGGCCCGGTGCAAATCGACCGCCAGGATCGGCAGCGCAATATCTCGATCGTCTTCAACCTCGCGCCCGGATTCGCGATGAACAAAGTGATGGACGCCGTCACCCGCGAGGTCCAACAGATTCACCTGCCAGCCGGCTACGTCACTGAGTTCGGCGGGCAGAGCAAGATCTACGGTGAGATGGTCACCGGCTTCGTGATCGCGTTCCTGCTGTCGATCATCTTCATGTACATGGTGCTGGCGGCGCAGTTCGA
>PMOH01000269.1 GCA_003161515.1 Deltaproteobacteria bacterium | reverse complement strand
GTCAGGGTATATTCATAGACCGCGACACTGCCGCGATTTCCCTCGAACGAGGTGTTGATAGTGTAGTCGCGCGTGAGGAAAGGTTCCTTCACGAGGTCATCGATGGTGAAATCGCTTCCCATCCACGATGTCATCGCCATCGAAGCGGGGATTTTGACTGTCCGATTCGATTTCGGCAGGTAGTAGCGGATGTCGCTGCCTTGCTTGAGAATGGCGGTGCCGGCTTCATCTTGAGGACTGATGATACGTACTAGAACCTTGTCGCCGAGCGACCAGATCTTCATCGATAGGTCACGTTGTCCATCTTCATTCGAGATCTGCATCTTCACGGTAGCGATACTGGACTTGCTGCTGAAAAGACTTGCTACCCGTTCGACAGTCTCTCGCGCCTTTTGATCGTCGGCCGAATAAGAGGTGTGAGCGAGGCCCAATAATACCAGGCCTAGAACTAAAGCTGCGCTTGTTTTCTGCCAATGCGTAAGAGTCATTGCACTAACCAATCCTGTACTTAGGCGTAAATCCGCTTTCGACTTCGACCGCTTCTTCCGCGAGCGGCGCTCCCATAGCCAGTCCCATAGGTATTCGGACGATGAAATTGAAAACAGTTACAGCCAGCGATAACGCGAATAGAGCATCCTTTGAGGCAAACCGGGCAAAGGCCAGCGTAAACACCAACTGAGTTGTTCCTATTCCGCCTGGCGAGAGGGCCGAATTTCCGATCGCCACAATGAATGGCGTCAATGCGAGCGTCTGAGCCAACGATATTCCGATATGAAAGCTGACGAACTGGCCATAGAGCGCAAAGCCGGCACCCAGAACGATTAGAAGCCTGACGCCGAGAAGTTTGAAATATTGCGACGGCCGCGCGATGCGGAAACTCTTCATCGAAGGCAGATCGTAAATCCATCGGAGCCAATTGCCGATAGGGAACCGCGCGCCCCATAAAAGAAAGAACGAGGCGATAAGACAGCCCGCGACGAGTGCGCCCGTTGCGTAGCCGAGACCCAGCCGAATCGGTGAAGTCGGCACCAGAACCATCGCGATGAGCGCCAATGCGGCCAGCAGCATCGCGTCGAGATAAGCCTGGAACAGCAGGGTGCATCCGGCCATTATCCATGGCACACGCTTGCGTGCGTGCAGAAAAAGCACAAACGCGCCACTGGCGACGTAGGAGTTCACAATCTGAAGAAAATAGACCGCGGCCATAGTCGGCAGTAGTTCGGTCACGCCGCTGGGTTCGTGAAAGTAACTGAACAAGCGTGAATATAAGACTGACTCGCCGATAAACCAGCAAAGAAAGCCGCCCAGACTGGCGACGATGAAGATCCAGAGCGTGGCGTGGCTGGTGGCGTCGAGCACTTGCGTCAATGAGACGCCGCGCGCGGCATAGCATACGATCGCGGCTGCGATCGCGTAGGCCACCAGGTTTTGCACCAAGGTCTTACGCGTTGAGCCGCTTTGGATCTTCGGATCGACTCGGGGCGTCAACCTCGGCGTCCCGGTTCGTTGCATAGTGATCAAGTTGAGTACGGCAGCCCTGCTCGACGCTAACTTACGTCGAGCAGGTCTGCCGCTCCTCAGGCGAGAAACCTTCTAGTAGTTGCTGGTAGAACTCGAAGAATGCTCATGCTCGCTGGAATCTCCATTGGGTGAGCTATCGCTCGATGCCGATGAGTGGTGTTCGCTGGTCGTGGTCGGTTCCTCGGCTACCGCAGGAGCCGCAACTACCACTGCAGGTGCCGCAACGACCATCGGAGGAGGTGCAACCACCACTGGGGCCGCATATACGGCGGGCGGTGCCGGCGCCACATTAGTGGTCTCGCTTGACGAGCTTGAGCTATCAGTGGTTTCTGCGAATCCGACGGCTACGCTTCCAAACAGGGCTGCTGCGCTGAGGGCGATAGTTGCCGTTTTCAATAAAATTTTCATAATGGTATCTCCTAAGATCTTTAGTTGACGGGTTCGATCAAGACTAAGATTGCATTGACATTCGCCGCAAGGACTTCTGATGTACTGACTGCAGTTTGAGTGCTTCGGAGAACTCCAAGGGCGGTTAGTGCGTCCGGCGGATAAGAAGGACGAAATCAGCCCATCAGACCGGCTGCCCGCCACTTCGGAGCGACTTTCTCATCGACCACGTCGATTTCGGTCAGGAAATCGACCAGTTCCTTCGACATCTCGCGTCGGATCCGTACCCGATGCGGGTTGTTCTTTGCTATTTCCAGGGTTTCAGCAGGCAAGCCAAGATTCTTGTAAATGTCGGGGTGTACCAATTGCCAGATTATGATCCTGGTCGCGAGCAACCCATAGCGCTGGGCCATCGAGCGCCGGAACTTTCCGATACGAGGCCAGTTCTGCTTGAGAAATTGATGCGCATAACCGCGATGCCGCGCTTCCTCGATCATGTGAATCTTCGACAGCTCGCGCATCACAGGATGGCATTCTGGATCCTGCGCGGTCCGGCTATTCAGGTAGCCGGTGACGTCCTCCGCGGCGAGCGTGCTTAGCATCATCGCAACTCTTGAGGTCAGGTACTTGCTGAAAAACGCGATCAGGCTCGAAAGGCGCGGCTCGTACCACGGAACGCCGCAGCGCTTGATCGCTTCGCCGAACATCATGGAGTGACGGCACTCGTCGGCCACTTCGATCTGCATCCAATAGAAGTGTGGGTCGAGCGGGCTGACATTGATCAGGTAGTCCATGAGCTTGAAGGAGAGCTGATTCTCAAACCAGATCGTGGTAGCCAATGCGCTGCATGCCTCGTGCATCGAGAGCTTAACCCTCTGCTCACGTGTCATCTGGTCCCACAGCTTCGTCCCGTACAAGGAAACCATGTCCTGCGGCATGTAGAAGTATGAGTAGTCGAAGGGAACACTCCAATCGATTTCCTTGTAGGGATCGAAAGACTTCCGACGCGACGCATCGATAATGTGCTGCAGATACTGATCGCTGATCTGTTCGCGAAACATGGCGCTCTACTTCCCGAGACGCTGGTGCGTCGCGAAAAAGCTCTCCGGAAGCCTTCAAGCGAATGAAAGGGGTCTGGTCTAGCGAAGCCGTGGCTAAAGGCGAATAAAAGGACCACGGTCGAGCTGGATCAAATTCGGACTCAACTATTGTATCGAATCCAACAATTCCATCATAACCACGATGCGAACGGCGATCGTCGAATTGACCGAAATCCAGGACCCTTTGGTTATGTGAGTAACGTTAGTTGTCGACCGCTTGCACGGAGGACGTTGCTCGGGCTTTTGGAACCGTTTCGCATCATTGCTCGTTCTGTGCAGTCGGATTAAGGTATCCGTCGTGCGCTTCCTGGCCATATTCATTGTCGCTCTGCTGCTTCCGGTTAGCTTGAATGCTCCTTCCGCGATGGCGTGCTCCACGACGGCGTGCTGCGGCCCGAATTGTTCGAGCAATGCTCCGATGAATCAGTTGAGTTGTTGCAAAAGGCCCGTTGCGCCGGATCGAGCGACGATTCCAGCGCGAGACACGCAACATTTCGATTCGATCGGGAGTATGCCCGTAGCCGCGGTGATCGTCGCGATTACGCACTCGCGGAGCGCCGTCGTCGCTCGCGGCTACTCGCCACCCGACCGTCTCGTTTCGTTAGCACTTCTCTGTTCCCGTCAAATCTGAACCTTCCCTGAGCGCGTGAGCTGAATGGCGGATGTGTCGCATTCGCTACCGACGCTTGCGTGCAACCTGCTCGCGAAAATCCAAGGAACATCTGTCGATACGATCGGCAGATAAAAACGCAGGTTTTCAGACCTGTGAAGGACGCAGCCGCGCCGCGATCGATCGCGGCTGGAAGGTTGGAATTTGTGAAACCTTGCCAACGCATTCGCCGCACCACGGCGAGAAATTTAATCGCGACCATATTTGCCATCGCAATTCTAACCGCGACTCCGTCGGCGGGACGCGCGCAGGATCGAGCGCCGGCGATTGAGACCTCCGCCAGTTCCAATCGGCTGCAGGCCCTCGTCGACGAGGCGCTTTCCCGCAGTCCGGTCGTGCTCGCGGCGCGGAGCCATTGGCAGGCTCAAACCAAGGTGCCGATCCAGGCCGCAACGCTGCCGGATCCCGAGGTCTCGCTCCAGCATTTCACTGTAGGAAGTCCGCAGCCATTTTCTGGCTATGAGAGCAGCGACTTCTATTACACCGGCTTCGGCGTCTCGCAGGACATCCCGGGCCCCGGCAAGCTCCGATTGCAGAAGTCCGAAGCCGAAAAGGACGCCGAGTACTCCAAGCATCGTTATGAAGCTGCCGGGCGTGCGGTCGAGGAAAAGGTCAAGGAGCTCTACTACGAGCTGTTCTATCACGCGAAGACACTGGCGATCCTGGATCGCAATCAGGACGAGCTCCAGCAGATTCAGAAAATCGCAGAAACCCGGTACCGCCTCGGACAAGGCCTGCAGCAAGACCTCATCAAGGCGCAGCTTCAGACCACCGAGCTCCTGAAGGAGCACGCGATGCATCATCAGGAGGAAGACCAGGAACAACTCCAACTCAAGCAGGTCCTCGGGCGTGATCCCGACTCGCGCAATATCGAGATCGACGACGTCAGAATGACGCAGCTACAGCTCGACTCATCGCAGCTCGCGCAGTTGGCCGACAGCGGCTCTCCCGACCTCGCCGCGGATCGCGCGATGGCAGCGCGCAGCGCCGAAGCGTTGAAGCTCGCGCATCAGGGATACTGGCCGGACTTCACCGTCGGATATTCGTACGAAAAAACCGGCCCCGGATTTAACGACTACTACATGTTGAGTTTAGGCGCGAAGGTTCCGCTCTATTTCTGGCGCAAGCAAACGCCCGCCATCGAACAGGCTGCGCTCGAAGCCGAATCGGCGCGCGCGCAGGTGCGCGCCACACAACTACAGGTCTCCTCAGATGGAGNNACGTCGCAGGCCTCGGCGATGGCTGCGTATCGAGTCGGCAAAGTCGATTTCCAGACTCTGCTTTCGTCGGTTCTCGATTTGCAGAACCTCCGGCAGGAGTACTACCGCAGCCTCGCCGACCACGAGATCGCTATCGCCAAAATCCACCAGGTAATCGGTGACCGACGATGAACTACAACTCACCTCAATGGCGACTCATTACAGTCTCCTGGGCGCTGGGATCACTGATTTTCGCGACGGCGCCAATCGCATATGGAGCGGATTCCCAGCTCGCACCCATCCGCATCGCGCCGGAGCGTCGGCAGTTGATCGGAATCAAGTTCGCGACCGTGTCGCGAAAGGACGTGAGCGATCGTCTCGAGACCACCGGCAACATCGAGGCCGATGAACGATTGCAAGGCTACGTGCAAACGCGTTTCGCCGGATGGATTGAAAAAGTGTTCGCGAACTCGACCTATCAGTACGTCCGTCGCGGCCAGCCGTTGTTTACGATCTATAGCCCGGACCTGATGAGCACCGAGAGCGAGTATCTGCTCGCGATCGAGGCACGCAAGCGAGTGAAGGATAGCACCGTCGGCGATGTAACCACCGACGCGACGTCGCTGGTCGATTCGGCTGCCGAACGTCTCAAGCTATGGGGAGTGTCGCCGCGCGAAATCGCGCGCCTCGAGCGCGAGCGCACCGTGCGCCGCGCCATCGGGATCGATTCTCCGATGAGCGGATACATCGTCGAGCGCAACGCGCTGCCCAATATGTACGTGCAACCGGACACGCGCCTGTTCACGATCACCGATTTGTCCAAGGTCTGGATTTATGCGGCGGTGTTTCAAAACGAGATCGGCAAGGTTCGTCCAGGCAATCCTGCGACCGTCACGGTCGACTCCTATCCGGGCGCGAACTTTGACGGGCGCGTCGATTTTATTCAGCCCCAGATCGATCCCATGACTCGCACCGCGAAAGTTCGATGCGAGTTCAACAACCCTAAAGGCCAGCTTCTTCCCGGGATGTTCGCGCACGTCGCGCTCGACCTACCGATGGGCGAGCAGACCGTCATCCCTGACACTGCTGTTCTCCGCACCGGCACGCACAATGTCGCGTTCATCGATCGTGGTGACGGCTATCTCACGCCCGCCGAAATCGAGTTGGGGCCGCACGTCGGCGACGAATTCATCGTGCTCAAGGGACTCGCGCCGGGTCAGCAGATCGTCAGCTCCGCCAATTTCCTGATCGATTCGGAAAGCCAGCTACAAGCGGCCGCCGGAGCGTTTGTGCCGCCTCCGCCGGGTGTCGGTGCGAACGCTGCTGGACCAGCCACTGAG
>PMOH01000284.1 GCA_003161515.1 Deltaproteobacteria bacterium | reverse complement strand
TTCACGATTCACAACCTTGCGTTCCAGGGTATCGGCCAGCGCGAGGATTTTGCGCTGCTCAATCTCGACGCGCCATATTTCTCAGTTGACTACCTGGAATTTTACGGACACCTCAATCTGATGAAGGGCGCGATCGTGCTGTGCGACGGCGCCTCAACCGTCAGCCCGACTTACGCGCGCGAAATTACCACCGACCCGGAACTCGGCTTTGGACTCGAGGGAGTGCTGCGCGACAAGCGTGAAAATTTCGTGGGAATCCTCAACGGCGCCGACTACCACGAATGGAATCCCGCGATCGATCGCGAAATCGCGGCGACCTATACGCCCGCGAAATCCGACGGCAAGCGCAAATGCACGCGTGCGCTGCGCGATTCGCTCGGTCTGCCGAATCGCGAAGATTGGCCGGTGGTGGGGATGGTCACGCGCATGACCGGTCAAAAAGGCGTTGACCGACTGCGAGACGCGCTCGACGCCGTGATGCGCCTGGATTTGCAGCTCGTCATGCTCGCGAGCGGCGACGAGGAGCTCGAGAAATTTTTCAAAGACGCGGAGAAGCGTTACCCCGAAAAACTTCGCGCGATCATCGAGTTCAACAACACGATCGCGCATCGAATCCAGGCCGGCAGCGACGCGTTCCTGATGCCGTCGCGATTCGAGCCGTGCGGACTAACCCAGATGTACGCGCTGCGCTACGGCAGTGCGCCCGTGGTCCGCGCCACCGGCGGATTGCGCGATACGGTCAGCGAGTTCGATTCCGCGCGCGGGACCGGCAACGGCTTCGTCTTTGAAAATTTCGAGGCGGTTGAAATGGTTGCGGCGCTCAGCCGAATGGTCGCGACGTTCCGCGATCGCGCCAAGTGGCGCCGGCTGATGGCAAATTGCTTCGCGTCGGATTTTTCGTGGGATCGCGCGGCGAATCAATACGCCGACTGGTTTACGCGGCTGCGAAAAGCGCGCGGCCTCAGCTAGAATCGCGGCCGTGGCAATCTCGTCTCGCGAGTATCTCGTTTACGCCGATGGCTCCTGCCTCGGTAATCCGGGGCCGGGTGGATGGGGCGTCGTAGTCCGCGATCCGAATGGCAAAGTGACCGAACTCAACGGTTACGATTCCTCGACCACCAACAACCGGATGGAATTGATGGGCGCAATCGAGGGCCTGCGCGCGACCGAACGCGGCGCCGACGTTGTCCTGCGCAGCGACAGTCAGTACGTCGTGAAATCGATGACGCTGCATTACAAGCGCAACAAAAATCAGGATTTGTGGGAACTGCTCGACGCGGAAACGGCGGCGCGCCGCGTGCGTTTCGAATGGGTCCGCGGACACGACACCGATCCGATCAACAATCGCGCCGACGAATTGGCACTAAGCGGTGCAAATCGGCAGCTGGTCGCCGACGGCGCGTTGCCGGAAAAGCGAAAGGCGCGAGAATCGAAGGGCGACGATTACGTCGTAGAGAAAGAGCTGACGGCGCACCTAAAGCAGAACGAGTCGATTCGCGAGTGCGTGGGCTGCGGAGCGAAGTTCGTAAGCCGCCGCGACGGCGACAACTTCTGTTCGCATATCCTCTGTCAGCTCCAGGCGCGCGACTTCTGAAACGCCTTAGCCGGAATCAACGCGTTAGTCTCGCGGCGGTAACTGTCGTACTCCTCGCCGAATCGCGTACGCATCGCCGCCTCCTCGGATTTCATCTGTCGATGCGCGAAAAATGCTCCAATGATCAGCGTCAGAATCGCAGTGACCGGCGCGCCGTAAATCAGCGTCCATGCGAGCGTCACCAGGAATGTCCCGGCATAAATCGGATGCCTGATGTAGCGATAGAACCCCCGCTTGACCAGCACCGGATGCTCGGGTGTTCGTCCCGCAGCGAAAAATCCGAGCTGAATGCGCGCGCCCAGTGCGAGCCACATACCAAGCAATTCGAGCAACAGCCCGAGCGCTTTGACGAACGCGGGCGCGGCGCCACCGTAAACGTATGTGCGCTCGAACGGCGCCGCCGCAAAGACCACGAGCAGAGGAAGCTGCACGACAATCCGGCGCGATAGCTCCTCGTGCGGAGGCCTGTCCTCGGCATCCTCGCGAACGATCAAATCCGAAAAGCGAAACCCCGCATAGGCGACCAGGTACGCGAGCACGTAGCGATGCTCACCGAAGTAAGCGGTGATTCCCAGCCCCATCGCGATCGCGCCGATTACGGCGACCAGGAAAATTGCAGTCTCCGCGAAATGCAGCGCCAGACCCCGGATGAAATGCGGATGCTGTCCGGGCGAGGCGATCGCGTCGGCCAGCAGCATCGCAGTCGTCGGCTCCAATCCGCCGGTCGCTTTGCCGTTGGATTGGGGCGCGTCCTGATTCACTTCACTCACCATCACGACACTTTCGCAGATGTCTTGATGAGGATCAAAAGGAACCTTTCGCAAGCCGCTCCGCAGTATTCAAGCTGCATGCGCGAAGTTGCGTTGATTCGCGAAAAAGGAAATTTACCGCGAAAGCGTGGAAATGCCCGTTCTTGACTCGCATTCTGCGATTTCCGTTAAGCTATTGATTTATCTAACTTTTCATTAATGATCGAGTGCATATGGCGAAGGCTGCCTTCAGATATTCGTTGGTAAATCGAGAGATTTTTCGATGGTACACGACTTGCTTTACCCCCTGTCAGTCAACGAATACGGAGGGACAGAAAATGAACGCAACCACTAATGAAGCAACTCTCACGGCAATCACCAGCAACAACGAAGCGGTCGAAGCCACTGCAGGAACCCGGCTCGCGCAGAACAGTCTGCTCAGCGAACTGCCCGGAATCGTGTTCGGCCTGATCACGCTCGGATACGTCATCAGCTCGCTGGTGGCCTTGGCCTAAGTCGTCCGAAGAATTTTACGGGAGAATTGAAATGAACGCATCAACCACAGAAGCAAGGTTCGCAGGAATCACGTCGATCGTCGAAGCTCCGGTCAGCGAAGAGATCCGGTTCGCGCAGTACAGCATGCTCAACGAACTGCCGGGCGCAATCTTCGGCATCATCACCGTCGCGTACATCGTCGGCTCGCTGCTCGCGCTCGCGCACTAAGTCATGACGCGCGTCGGAAACATGAGCACCCGGCTCGGTGCCGATCGCGCAGAGATGCGCGGCGCGGGGGCGGGCTCGTCCACAGCGCGCGCGACCATCGTGAGCGACACCCAGATGACGGCGGCTGCCAGCACGATCGTGACCCACGACATCGCTCGGATTCGCCGCAGCATCGAGTT
>PMOH01000261.1 GCA_003161515.1 Deltaproteobacteria bacterium | reverse complement strand
CGGGTGGCCGTCGATAACGTTGTCGATGACGATTTTCAGCGGCCACGGCGTCATCAGAAAAAAAGTCAGCGAGACGAAAACCAGCGCGCACTTGATCGCGACCAGCCCCCGATAACGGCTGACGTACGGCCAACTCTTGACCAGCAAATCCCACGCCTCGCGCCAGGTGAGCGGAGCGTGCTCGTCGGCGTAAAGCAGATTTGCGCGCGAATCGCGCGGCGCGCCGCCGTCAGGCATTGCTCACCTCGCGAATCGGCACGTCATCGAGCGCAGATCCATTCGCAGCGACGAGACGGCCGGCGGCAAGCTGGTAGATTCGATCGGCGCGAGACGCCGTGGTCCTCCGATGCGTCGCGAGAATCACCATCCGACTGTCGGGCGCGGCGTTTACCCATTCGCGGAGACCGTTCATCACCGCCTCTTCGGTCGCAACGTCGAGCGACGAGGTCGGTTCGTCGAGCAAGAGAATCGGCGCGTTGCGCAGGAGCGCTCGCGCAAGTCCTAGCCGCTGCGCCTGACCGGTCGAAAGCTTCGATCCTTTTTCGCCGAGCATCGTGTCGAGACCCGCCGGCAGCATGCGAACGAAATCGCCGAGGCCGGCGCGATGGATCGCTTCGGCAACTTCGGCCGACGATGCGTTCGGCCGTCCGTATGCGACATTGTCGCGAATGGTCGCGGTGAAGAGCGGATTCTCCTGCAGCGCGACCGAAAGCATCCCGCGCCACGCCGCAAGATCGAAGCCGGCGATCGATTCACCGTCGAGCAGAATTCGGCCCGCCGACGGATCGAAGAATCTCACGATGAGCGAAATGATCGTGCTCTTGCCGGAGCCGCTCGGACCGGCGATCGCAGTGATCTCGCCGACGCGGGCCTCGAGATTCACGCCGGCGAGCACCGGCGTGCGCGGGTCGTAACCAAAGCTCACGTCCTCGAAAGTTATCGCCGCCGCGGATTTTGGCGGCATCGCATGACCGCTGGCGACGCTTTGCTCGGGCGTTTGACCGAGCATCTCGAGCACGCGCGAAATCGCAACCACCACGTCCTGCATGCTGCCCCACTGGTCGGTGATATTCCTCGCGCGCTTGGTCACGCTCGAAACCAGCGATACCGATCCCTGGAACAGTCCCAACGAAACCGCTACGTGTCCGAGGCCCGCGGTTCCGCCGCGAAGCACTTCCGTTGCGCCGACGTACATCGCGGCGACATAAGCCAGACCGCGAACCGTGTTGGTGATGACGCGGTATCGCGCGAGCATCAAGCGGGCGCGGCGACCGGCGATGAACGCGTCCCAGTTGTCGCGCCCATAATTCTCCGCTTCGCGCGCCTCGGTGCCGAAAGCCTTCACCGTCCTGATCGACGCGAGCGTCTCTTCGATGCGCGTGGTCGCGAGCGCCGTCGCTTCGCGCTCGCCGATGAAAGCGGCACGCAGCGAATTGGCGTACAGCCACCCCAGCACCAAATTTGCCGGCATCAGCAGAATCACGATCAGCGCCAGCCGATAGTCGAACCAGAGCAGGTAGAGGATCGAGCCAAGGGCGACCGGGAAGAAAATCAACGGCTGAACGATCAAGCCGTCAATGACATTCGGAATCGCGGCGGAGTCCTGGAACATCCGGAAGATCGCATCGCCGATTTTCTCCTCGGAATGAAAACGGACGCTCAGTTCCTGCATCCGCGTATACAGATTGACCCGGAACAGGTTGCTGATGCGCTGCAAAATCCAAACCGCGTAGCCGAGGAGAAATCCGACAGCGACCAAACCGACCACCGCTACCACGCCGCCGACGACGCATGCGTGAATCAGCACGATCCGCCGATTCGCATGCAGCGGCACCCGGAGCATCCACGCTTCCGCGGGTTTCAAGGCGCCGCCGTGACCGATGACGTCGAAGAAAACGCGCACCAGCGTGAGTCCGACCAGGCTGCCGATGAGAGCCGGCAGCGTCAGCAGGAAGAGGTACACGAGATGGCGCCGGTAAGGACGGATGAACGGCCACGCGCGCGCGACCAGGCGGAACACGTCGCGCGAACGAAGTCGGCGAGCCTCTGGAAATGCCAGTGTGCTGGGAGCCGGTGGCGGTACGATTATTGGCTCAGCGTTCAATCGAATTGAATCGACTCATTTGGTGGGAGCCGCGCCGGCGGCGGCCAGTATTTGATCTTCGAGCACGAATTTCGATTTGCATGCTACAGTGTTCTGATAGCCGCCGAGCGCATAGCGGCCCTGGAAATCCGCCGACACGGTGGCGAGCGTCGAATGCGCCGTCGTCCTCGACAGCTTGACGGTCACTGCAACCGTGCCGTCCTGCAACTTGTAGATCATCTCAACCGGACCGGTCTCGCAGAAGGCCCACGTGCGCCAGGTCAGATCGTCAAGCGCGGTCTGCTTCGCGACGAGAGTGTGAGTCCCTTCATCGGCGCTGACGAGTGCGAAGTGGCTCAGCGAAGCGTCGGTAAAATATTTCTTGAGGGTATGGAAGACTTCTCCGACGGGCTTTTGTATCTCCTGAATCCGGGGAACGATGCGCGGCGTGTCGATAGCGAAAGCGGGCGTCAGGGTGAAGAGCAGCAGAGGAATTACGATCGATGCGGCGCGAAGTTTCATGACTCCTCCTTGGCAAGGGATTGAAGTTGAGAGTCTGACAAGGATCATAACGGCCCGCGAACCGGCGGGTAAAGCTACCGGCGCAGCACCGTTCGATGGTAACTTCGCGGCGGAAACATCAAAGGAGAAACTATGCCCGCGCTTATTTTCGAAAAACGGAATCACGTTGCGTATCTCACGCTCAACCGCGTCGAGGTTCACAATTCGCTTAACCCGGAGATGCTCGTCAGCCTCGCGGCGGCATGGAAAGAGATCGAAGGCGACGATGCGATTCGCGCGACGATCGTCACCGGCGCGGGCAAGGTCGCGTTCTCGGCCGGCGCCGACCTCGGCAAGCTGATCCCTCTCTTCACCGGCGCGCGAAAGCCCGAGGACGAATGGG
>PMOH01000193.1 GCA_003161515.1 Deltaproteobacteria bacterium | reverse complement strand
GTGTCGCGTTCGGGCACGCTGACGTACGAGGCTGTCTATCAACTGACGCAACTTGGAATCGGGCAGTCGAGCTGCATCGGAATTGGCGGCGACCCGATCGTCGGCACCACGCATATCGACGCGTTGAAATTGTTCAACGAGGATCCGAAGACGCGCGCGGTGATCATGATCGGCGAGATCGGCGGGACGGCCGAAGAAGAGGCCGCGGAATATATAAAGCAACACTTTAAGAAACCCGTGGTGGCGTTTATCGCGGGCCAGACCGCGCCAAAGGGACGACGGATGGGACACGCTGGCGCGATTATTTCTGGCGGACGCGGCACCGCAGCGGATAAGATTGCGGCGCTCAAAGCGGCGGGCATCACGGTCGCGCAAAGCCCGGCCGACCTTGGATCGACGATGAAATCGGTACTCGAAGGCAAAAAGTAATTAGATGGAACGAACTTTTGCAATCGTCAAACCCGACGCCGTGCGGCGCGGGCTCAGCGGCGACATACTCAAACGAATCGAAGCGTCGGGGCTGATGATCGTCGCGATGCGCAAGATTCAACTCTCGCGCGCCGACGCCGAAAAGTTTTACGACGTGCACAAAGCGCGGCCGTTCTTTAAAGGGCTGTGCGACTACATGACGAGCGGCCCGGTGGTGGTCGCGGTGCTGCAGGGCGAGGGTGCTATCGGCAAATGGCGTCAGTTGATGGGCGCGACCGATCCAAAAAAGGCCGACGCCGGCACGATTCGCAAGGACTTCGGAATCGACGTCGAGCAGAATGCGACCCACGGCTCCGATGCGCCCGAGACGGCAGCGCAAGAGATCGCGTTCTTCTTCCCCGCGCGCGAAATCCTCTCCTAGAGGGACCCGACTGCTTTCACGGCTAGGTTTCGATTAGAATAGTCGGGCTGTGAACGAAAATCGCGAAACCTCGGATGCACTGGCGCCGACCAGCACCGATTTCCGCGACCTGACGCTTGAAGAAGTCGAGCAAATGGTCGCGGGCGTGGGCGAACGCTCGTATCGTGCGCGCCAGATTCTGCATTGGGTGCATGCTCGCGGCGCCGAATCGTTCGACGAGATGCGCGATCTCCCAGCCGCCCTTCGAAATTATTTGAAGCAAAACTTCACCATCGGACATCCGGTGTCGTCGTTGGTCTCGCGTTCGTCGGACGGCACGCGAAAATTGCTCATCCGGCTTGATGATGAAGAAGAAATCGAATCGGTGATCATCCCCACCGAAAAACGCGTGACGCTTTGCATGTCGAGCCAGGTCGGATGCGCGATGGCCTGCGAATTCTGCGCGACCGCGCGCATGGGATTGCATCGCAACCTCACCAGCTCCGAGATGCTGTCGCAGATCTTCGCCGCACGACGCGAACTTGCGGCCGGCGAGGAGCTCACGAACTTTGTTTTCATGGGGATGGGCGAGCCGCTCGCGAATTATCCGCGCCTGACGCGCACGCTCGCGATAATGACATCCGATTGGGGGATGGGTATCTCGCCGCGACGCATCACGGTCTCGACCGTCGGACTGGTCCCGATGATGGAGCGGCTGCTCAGCGAGACGCCGGTTAATCTCGCGGTTTCGCTGCACGCGACGACCAACGAGCTGCGCGATCGTCTTGCGCCGATCAATAAGCGCTATCCGCTGGAAGTTTTGCTCGACGCGTGTCGCAATCTGCCGATTAAACGGCGCAGCCGGATTACCTTCGAGTACGTGATGCTCGCCGGGGTGAACGATTCACTTGCGGATGCGCGGCGCCTGGTGAGGCTGCTCGTGCCATTACGCGGCAAAGTGAATTTGATTTTTTACAATCCGCTGCCCGATTCGCCGCTTCGGACCAGCTCGCGCGCGGCGGTCGAGGCCTTTCAAGCGATCCTCAAGAACGGTAATTTGACCGCTACAATCCGCGAAAGCCGGGGGCTCGATATCGCGGCGGCATGCGGCCAGCTCTACGCCGAACAGCACGCCCCGGCCTGAAAAGCGTCACAAAAAACAATGCCACAAAATGTACTTGGAGTGATCGGAGGCAGCGGCTTCTACCAGATGAAGGGGCTGGACAAGGTCGAGCTGATGGAGCTCGAGACGCCGTTCGGCCGTCCGTCGGATCCGTTTTACCAGGGACGCATCGGGGACATCGAGGTGGTTTTCCTCGCGCGTCACGGTCGCGGCCATCGATTGTTGCCATCGGAAATACATTTTCGCGCCAACGTTTTCGGGATGAAGCAGCTCGGCGTGACGCATCTGGTTTCGGTATCCACCGCGGGCAGTTTGAAAGAGGAAATTCATCCGGGCGAGCTGGTGATACCGAATCAGTTTATCGATCGTACCTTCAAGCGCGCCGAGACGTTTTTCGGAGACGGCCTGGTGGTTCACGTTTCGCTGGCCGATCCTGTGTGCGCGAATCTCGCCAGCGATCTGACAAGCGCAACGCGTGCGAGTGGCGCGAAGGTTCATGACACCGGGACCTACCTGTGCATGGAGGGGCCGCAATTTTCGACGCGCGCCGAGTCGCATCTGTATAGAAGCTGGGGCGCGAGCGTTATCAGCATGACCGCGATGCAGGAAGCACGGCTCGCGCGCGAGGCGGAGATGTGTTACGCGGCGCTGGTGCTGGTGACGGACTACGATTGCTGGCACGAGTCGGTCGCGGCGGTCGATATACGCGAAATTCTGCGCGTGATGAAACTCAACGTGGACAAGGCGCAGAGCGCGGTGTCGGCGCTGGCGCATACGCTCGGCAATCGTCCACGGACCTGCGCGTGCGTGGACGCGCTCAAGAACACGATAATTACCGATCGCGCGGCAATTCCGCAGCGCTTGATCGACGACTTGCGGCCGCTGGTAGGCAAGTATCTTTAGGAAGCTTAAAAATCCCGGGAGGGTGAAGGTGCAATATAGATGAGTATTGTTGCGGTGGGATTTTTGGCCTACGACACGGTCGAAACGCCGAATGGCAAAGTCGAAGAAGTCCTGGGTGGCGGCGCCAGCTACTTTGCGATCGCGGCCAGATTTTTTTCTCCGGTCAGCATCGTCGCGGTGGTCGGATCGGATTTCAAGCCCGAGGATTTCCAGCTGTTCACCGATCGCAACATCGACGTGCGCGGAGTTGCCAGGCGCGAAGGGAAGACCACGCGGTGGCACGGCCGCTACCACGAAGACATGAACACGCGCGATACAGTCGCGCTCTCCCTGAACGTGCTGGAAAACTTTACGCCTGAGCTGCTGCCCGACCAACGGCGAGCGGACTATCTCTACCTGGCGCCCAACGATCCCGCGCTTCAGGAACACGTGCTGGAACAGGTACACAGCCCCAAGCTGGTCGTGGCTGACCTGTTTGACTATTGGATCGAGAACCAACGGCCCGGCCTGATGAAGATACTCGAGCGCATCCAAATCCTGCTGTGCAGCGACAGTGAAGCGCGCATCCTTTCCGGGGAACACAACTTGGTCAAAGCGGGTCGCGCGATTCTGAAGATGGGTCCCACCACGGTCCTGATCAAGCGCGGCGAGTACGGTGTCCTGCAGTTCAGCAAGGAGGGAATGTTCGCGGTGCCGGCGTATCCGCTGGAAGAGGTCGTCGATCCTACCGGCGCGGGCGATACGTTTGCGGGCGGGATGATGGGATTCCTGGCGCGCAACGGGCGCGTAACAGAATCGTCGCTGCGCACCGCAGTCGTCTATGGCAGCGTGATGGCATCATTCGAAGTCGAGCGGTTCTCACTGGAGAGGCTATTAGATCTGAGCTGGGAAGAGATAGAGAATAGGTATAGAGAGTTTATCAATCTAATCGACTCACATCATTCGAGATGGACTACTCAGTAGTCATTCCGCTCTATAACGAGCGGGATAATCTCGCACCGCTGCATGCTGAGTTGAGTCGCGTGATGCAGGGTATCGGGAGTACCTACGAAATCATATTCGTGGACGACGGCAGCACCGACGGTAGCATCGAGGCACTGCGGCAGATCAAATCTGCGGACCAGAATGTGCGAGTGATCGCGCTCGCGCGCAACTCGGGACAGACGGCCGCCCTCGCGTGCGGATTTTCGCACGCAACCGGCGACGTGATAATCGCTTTGGACGGCGATGGGCAAAACGATCCTGCCGATATCCCGCGGCTGCTGGCCAAGCTCGACGAAGGTTACGACCTCGCGAGCGG
>PMOH01000320.1 GCA_003161515.1 Deltaproteobacteria bacterium | reverse complement strand
TAAACAGAAAACTCGCCAGGAAGATGAAGACATACGGACGCAGCGCGATGGTCGATAGCAGGAGATGCATCGCGGAGATTACGCGGCGCTTTTCGCCGTCCCTCGGGATCTGAAAAATTCTATCGCCGCCGAAATCGCCGCGTCGATCGGACTATGCGTATAGCCCAACTCCGCGCGCGCTTTCGACGAGTCGAAGAACATGTGCTTTCGTGCCATCCGCACCTCGGTGAGGCTCGCGCGCGGCGCCTGACCCGTGACGGTGCGCGCTAACGCCTCGGCGCCCAGCGCGTAGCCGAACGCCACTGCGTACGGAATTCTCATCTTCGGCGCGGGCAGGCCGGAAATCGCGGCAAGCCGCCCAAGAAATTCCTTCAACTTAATATTTTCGCCCCCCAAAATATATTTCTCGCCGATTCGCCCGCGCTCCGCCGCCAGCAGATGCCCGCGCGCGACGTCTTCGACATCCACGATGTTAAGCCCGGTCTCCACGTAGGCCGGCATCCGCCGATTCAAAAAATCCACGATTATTCTGCCGGTCGGAGTCGGCTTGAAATCGAGCGCACCAATCGGCGTTGACGGATTCACGATCACCACCGGCGCACCCGCGCGTGCGGCCTCCAGCGCCTGTTGCTCAGCCATGAACTTCGATCGCTTGTAATGACCCGGCATCTCGCCCAGCGACGACGGCGTATCTTCGCGCCCCACTCCACCGTGCGGAATTCCAAGCGCCCCTACTGTACTGGTGTAAACGATTCGCGAAACCCCCGCGTCAGTCGCAGCGCGGATAACATGCTGGGTGCCAGCGACGTTGGTCGCATACATCGGCGCCGGATCGGTCAGCCACAGCCGATAGTCGGCGGCGACATGATAAACCTCGTTGCATCCGTTCACGGCGCGCGCGACGGAATCGAAGTTTCGAAGATCGCCGTACACGACTTCGACCGGCAAACCGACTAGCGCGCTCAAATCTGCATTCTCGCGCGCCAGCACCCGCACTCGATCGCCGCGGGCAAGCAAAGCGTGCACAACGTGGCATCCCACGAATCCATTGCCGCCCGTCACCAGCGCTAATTTGGTAGTCATTCGATTAGCTAGTAGCTATTCGCCGGTGACCGTGCGATGACCGCGTTTGCCGCAGCGCGTCCCGAAATCACCGCGCTCTCGATTGTCGCCGGCAGACCGGTCTGTATCCAATCCCCGGCCAGGAAGAAGTTCGCGATCGGCGTCTTCGCGGTCGGACGCAACTCATGCGACAGGAGGTCCGGCGCCATCGTTGCGTTTTTCTCCTTCAACACCAGCGACTTTACGACTTTGGCCGCGCGCGACGCCGGAATCATCGCGTGCAGATCGTTGATCACAATCTCGAGGATTTCCTGATTGCCGCGATCGACCAGCTTGCGCGCGCCGCTGATCACGAAGCTCAAATAACCCGGATGAGCCTCGCCGCGCTGCGCGAATATCTGACGTTTGTTGAATAGCCATTGCGTAGTGGTGCCGATGAAGCCGATGAACGGTGAATTAGTCACTTCGCGATCGAGCCACAGGTGAACGCAGATGATAGGCGAGCTCGAGAGACCGGCGAGACGCGAGAAAAATGGATCGGCCACCGCGTTCTCAGGCAGGAATCGGAGCAACTGCGGCGCCGGAACCGCGCTGATAAAGTCCGACGCCTCGATTCGCCGCCCGTCGCGGAGCCGCACGCTCGCGACCGCGCCTCGAGCGCCGAGTTCCAGCATCTCGACGATCGAATGCGAAATCACCTGCCCTCCGGCGCGCTCGATCAATCGCGTCGCGCCCGTGCAGTACAGATCGCTAAGCCCGACTCGCGAATAGACGAAGGCCGAATCGCGGCGCCGTGAAAAGAACGCGCGCTTAAGCACCTCCGCCAGTAGTTGCGCCGACGACGATTCCGGCTCGTCGTTGAGCGTCGCGATCGACATCGGATACCAGAAGCATCGGCGCGCGTGCTCCGACTGCCCGAGCCGATCCATCAACTGCGCGACCGTCAATCGTCGCAGCTCGTCGCCGCCGAACCGTCTCATCGCGAGCATGCGCAGTCCGCCGCGCATGACGCTCATCCGCTCCGCGAAACTGAGATGCCGGTAGCCAAGCAACGCCGCAGTCATATGAAACGGTCCCGGCAGCCGCGCCGTTTTCAGCACCGCACTTTGTCCAGGCCCCGCGAGCATTTGGATTTCCAGATCTTCGTGAAACACCAACTGGCCGTATGCGCCGATTCGTTTCAGGAAATCGAGCGTCTCCGTGTAGCAACCCATCAGCACGTGCTGTCCGTTGTCCACGAAATCGCCAGTGTCGGGATCTTCAAACGAATACGCACGCCCGCCGAGCGCCGGCTTTCCTTCGATCACCGTGACTCGCACGCCACGCTCCGCGAGCGCGACCGCCGCGCTGAGCCCCGCGAAACCGGCGCCGATCACGACCGCGTCTTTGGTCGCCGATGCCATCTATCCGCGCAACGAGCTGAACCGCCCCTCGGCCCACGCGCGACCGACCAGGTAGAGCTTGTGCGGCGCGGAGAGGCTGTGGCGGCGGTCGAGCACGCGATAGTTCGACTTGATAATTCGTCCGAGCAACGCGGCGTAGATGAGCCGCATCGCCTCGGCCGTCAGCAGCGTCGCGCGATCCTCCGCCGCGAGTTCGCTCTGCGCCAACGCGTAAAGTTCGCGCGCCCGCGTTGCCTCGAAGTCCATCAGGCTTATGAAATTCGGCGAGTACACGCCGCCGAGAATTTCACTCTCGCTCACGTTGAATCGCGCGAGGTCTTCCAGCGGAAGATAAATCCGTCCGCGCTCCGCGTCCTCGCGCACGTCNNTAACAGTACGGCCGCAGCTCTTCCCAGCTCTGGTAGCGCTTGCGCGAGAGATCCATTTCGACGCCGTTGATAATTTCCTCGAACAGCTCGCGCGGAATGTTAAATCGTCGCGCGCTATCGGCGAGCGCACGAGAAAGCGCCCGCGTCGGCGCACCTGCATACACGCGATCGAGTTCCTCGCGCCATCGCTTGAGCAGCAGCGCCGG
>PMOH01000522.1:8125-8571 GCA_003161515.1 Deltaproteobacteria bacterium | reverse complement strand
TGCGCGCGATACTGTGCAGGTTCGAGACCGCCAAACTGAATTCCGAATTCCATTGGTACCTCGCAGGAAACAGGATTTGAGCCGGTTAGGTTAGCAAACCGGCTATCATTAAGGACATCAAAATTCGTCGGCGCACATTTCTACGCGCACGTCCCGGACTCCTCGTTGACTAAAATCGCGGCAGATATTCTTAAGGAGAGCCGGGCGGCACTTCACGACCGTCGAAAATTGAAACAACGCATTTACGACTTGTTTAGTTCATTTCACTTCTACATGGACGATCGCCGCGTGAACGCGCAATTCATTTGGTGCCGTACGGCGCCGATGCTTAAGAAATGAGCACAGCGTGCATTAGGAATGATTGAGTGGCAGGTTAAACAATGATTATCTTTAATGTAGGGAGAATGGGATGACGAGGTTGCGGTTTCGCCCTGCACGTGCCCGTC
>PMOH01000522.1:614-8001 GCA_003161515.1 Deltaproteobacteria bacterium | reverse complement strand
TGATTCCGGGATTCATGGCTGGCGACATGACGCTCGCGCCGCTGGCTAATTTTTGCCGATGGCTTGGCCATCGCGCGCTCTACGCCGGCATCCTGTCGAACTCGGAATGCCCGCGCGAGACGATGCGCAAGTTGAACGCGCGGCTCGAGCTCGCGTACGAAAAATTCGAACAGCCGATCGTCGTGATCGGTCAGAGTCTCGGCGGCGTTTACGCGCGCGAGATTGCGCGCGAGCACCCTGAAATGGTCGAGCGCGCGATCACCCTCGGCTCACCGATTCGGATGCCGCGGCTTCATGCAAATATTGCGGTGCAGGCGGTTGCGCGCTCGATCGCCGCGATTCGCGGCAGGGCTGACGGATGTCTCAGCGAGTCGTGCGAGTGCGGATTGATGCTGAGCGACGAATCGCCCGCCGACGTTCCGACGACCCACATCTATTCGCGCACCGACGGCGTCGTGCATTGGGAAAGCTGCATCGATTCGAGCGGTGCGGCGACGGTGGAAAACATCGAGGTGATGGGCAGTCACGTCGGTATGGGTCTCAACCCTGATGTGTACCGGGTAATCGCAGACCGGCTCGCGATACCGCGGCGCCCACGCCTGCGTAGCGCGGAGAAACGCGCCGTACGGATTTAGGGCAGAACGATTGAATGTGGGGCTTCTCGACCCACGCCCCCGGCAGGGGTAGCCCCTGCACCCAATATTAAGAAAATAAAGATGCGGGACTTCGTCCCTGTTCGAACTAGTCGGGAATCTTTCCCGCTGCTGGCGACGAGGTCGCCGGCAGCTTACTTGGGAGAGGTAGAGAAGGGCCGGAATTGTTGAATCGCACCGGAAAAAGAATCTGAGAGCAAAAGGGCGTCCTCGCCATTTTGCGTTTAGTACTTTTCACCGGGTGCAGGGGTCACCCCTGCCGCGGGTGCGGGGCGCGCAGCCCCGCATTAGATTCTTCCCGCTCAAACGCGCCTATCTCAAATTCTCATTGGCGAAATCCCAGTTGACCAGGTTCCACCACGCCTCGACGTACTTCGGCCGCGCGTTGCGATAGTCGATGTAGTACGCATGCTCCCAGACGTCGCAGGTGATTATCGGCGTCTGCCCCTGCCGAATCGGGCATCCCGCGTCATGGGTCGCGACGACTTTCACCGAGCCGTCCTTATCGCGCACCAGCCACGCCCATCCGCTGCCGAAATGGCCGTCGGCAATCTCGCTGAATTTTTTCTTGAACGGGTCGAAGCTGCCGAAGCCTTTCTTGATCGCATCGGCGACCGCTCCCTTGGGCTCGCCGCCTTTCTTCGGCCCCATCGATTTCCAGTAGAAGGAATGATTCCAATGCTGCTCGGCGTTGTTGAACAGCGGCCCCGGCTCCGCGGTCTTCAGAATCTCGTCGAGCGGCGCGTTCTCGAACTTGGTGCCCTTGACCAACTCGTTGAGCTTATCCACGTAGGCCTTGTGATGCTTGCCGTGATGATACTCAAGCGTCTCGGCCGAGATGTGCGGCTTCAGCGCGTCCATGCTGTACGGCAGTTCGGGAAGTTTGAATGCCATGAAGGGGTACCGTCCTTTTGATGAATACAGGTCGTGAAATTCCGGCCCGCGATCAAAGTTTACCGCGGACTCGAAATTTACGCGAATCTCAGCGTGTTCCCGGGGTAACTGTTGCAAAAGAAGTTATGCTGTGAAAAAGACACCAAAGCAGGTTTCAGGCGCGCGTAACTTAGAAGGAGGATACCTATGGAAGACCTGGTCTTCATGCTGCTCCGATTTTTGCACTTCCTATTCGGCATCACTTGGATCGGCATACTCTATTATTTCAATTTCGTGCAGACGCCGTTCTTCGGCGAGACCGATCCCGCCGTGCGCAGCGGCGCGATTCAGAAACTGGTCCCGCGCGCACTCTGGTGGTTCCGATGGGGCGCAATGGGCACGGTGATTTTCGGCCTGCTCTACCTGCTGATGTGGTGGGCGATGCGCCTCGACTATGCGATGACGCCGTGGACCGTCGCGATCTTCACCGGCGGCCTGATGGGGCTGGTCATGTGGGCCAACGTCTGGTTCGTTATCTGGCCGAATCAGAAAATCATAATCGCCAACGCCACCGCGATGGCCGGCGGAGCACCCGCAAATCCCGCCGCCGCACCCGCCGGACGCCGCGCCGCACTGGCCTCGCGCACCAACACGCTCTTCTCGATCCCGATGCTGTTCTTCATGGGCGCCGCGAGTCACTACCCCCTGTTCACCGAGGCGACTCCGGGCGGCATCACCGGATGGCTGGTCGTCACGCTGATCGTAATTTTCCTGATCGAAGCGAACGCGCTAATCGGGACGCAAGGCGTGACCAAGAAGCCGCTGGATTCGATCGCGGGAACAATCCACTCAGGCCTTGGCTTGTGGATCCTGCTGGTCGTAATCATAAAGGTGACGCTGGGCTGATCAGGTTCCTCTAACGACCATCGCCAAAACAACGGAGCCGCCGACAAATGTCGGCGGCTCCTTCTTAATTCCGGTTCCCCTTCCTACTTAGGAAGAGGTTACTCCCAATAATCTGGTTCCCCTTCCGCTCGGGAAGGGGAACCAGAATAAAGAAGGCAGCGGTGGGGGTCATACCACGGGTGGTGGTTTGCGGATATTTCCTCTACCAAGGGTAGTTTCGTTCCGTCAAAAATTGTTTTTGGACAGCAAGCCTGCACCGCACGATCTCGGGCGAGTTTTGGGCGGTTATCCATACAGTAGGTTTAGCACGTTTGGTCCGACGGGTTCAGGCTTAATAGTTCATCCCCACAGCCGGACAGAAGAATAGTCAGACGGTTGGAGGTGCGGGGTGTATGCTGGCTCAGGCAACCGGAGGAGCCCAGGGCCACGCGAGGTCAGTCGAGGGGAATCCCGACACTCGACTTTCGTTTTACAACAGACTTAACGGCCGTTATTCTCGGTACCTAACGACCGGTAGATGGTATGCAGGGTGCCGTCCGCCCTGTACGATGCGAGGCCATGCCCAAACCACTCCGGAAGAGCAAACTGAAGCGGGTGCGCACCAGGCGCACTACTTACCCGATTTCCGATACATATGACCAGATTCTCGCGGTAGCCGAACAGGAGTTCGCCAACTCCGGATACAACGGCACCTCGCTCGAGGTGATCGCCCGGCGGACCGGCATCCGCAAGGCGTCGCTGTTCCATCATTTCAACAGCAAGCGCAAGATTTTCGACGCCGTCGTCCGGCGCATCTTCGATCAGCTGGTCTCGATCGGACGCGAAAACGCCCAAATCGAGAACCCGAAGGAACACCTGCTTGCGATCCTCATTCGCCTGCACGATTTCATCGCCAGCCATCCGAACCACGCGCGCCTGTTGATGCATCGCGTGCTCGAAGACCCCGCCAGTGTGCGCCGATCAGCGGAAGTGTTCATCAAACCGTTGGTTATCGAGATGGCTCAACTGGTCGTCCGCGGTACCGAGTTGGGAGTCATCCGCAACAGCGACGACGGTCCGATCAGCCTGACGCTAATCGCCCTTGCGATACCCATCCTCCCGTACTCATTCGCGCCGGTGGTCGAGGCCTGCGTCGGTATCGAGGTGTTCTCGCCCTCGAGTATTGCGGTTATTCGAAGTCAGGTGCTGCGCAGGATAGATGCACTCCTGAGCCCGTAGCTGAACGATAGCTCCCGCATCCGGCGCGAGTCTGTCACATCGCGCAAGCCACGTATCGATACCAGGTTCTGCCTTCCAAGGCATCGAAGATCGCCTGGCATTTGACTTTTGCCGCAACCGCAATTACTGTCCGTTCCCGAACTACCGGTCGGTAGGTAGAACGAAGGTTCGCAGAATTCATCTGCCAGGCCGATCGCACCGTGCCGGAGCCAATCGACCACAACCCGTCCAGACTTCGCTGCCGCGGGGCCTCCCAGCCGTGACCACGCGCGCCGCCAGAAAGGAGGTTTTTCGTTAGGCTGAGGACCGACCTGAATCTGAGTGGGGGGAGCTACGCGAAAGTCAAAGTTCGGTATCGAACATTAGAATGGGAGGGATCCATGAAAAGGCAGCTTCTGTTTCTAGTCCTGGCCGGCGGTCTGGCTCTGATGGCTACGCCCGATGCAAATGCGGGCAGGCCGGCGCCGCCACCTGGGTTTTGCGGGAACAACTACGCGATGCTGATGACGGGAAATGAACCCAGCATCACTCCGGCGACTGGATCGGGGAACACAACCGGGCCGGGCGGATTTCCCGGAGCGCTCACCGCCATCGTTGGTATCGGCGTCATCCAGTTCTCCAGAGACTGTTCCACAATCAGCGGCGAATTGATCTACAACGACGGCGACCTCCAATTTCTCTCGGACGGAACCGGGCTCGGCGTCAGTGCCGGCCCGGCGGCGTGTTACTCGGCACAGAAACTATTGGTCAGTGTGCCGTGCTTCGACGGTGGCAACCATTTCACCGGCGGGAGCGTGACGACCGCGGGCCAGCCGCCAGGGTTGGCGCTGCTGCAGTTCAACGCCAACTTCGGCTTCTACGACTATGGTCTGCTACCTGCCGCGCCGCTTCCATTCGCGTTCACAATTCAGGAAACGGCCGGTGACGCCATCCTGGTTGGGAACACGGTGCCATCGCCGACCGCACCGGTTCTCACTTTGACGATGCAGCAGCAGTCGCCAGGCCCAGGGGAGGGCGAAGGCCATGATCCTCATGCCAGTGGGATCCCGACCACCTTTGGCAGAGCTCCGTATGTGGGCAATTCAGCAATCATTTGCAGCGGCCAAGGCGCCAACGATGACGACCTCGTTGCCAATATCTCCAATAGCCAGTCTGGAGGAATCGCGGGAAGCTACGGCACGGCGGTAGGGTCGGTAAATATCATGTCGAACGGCCATGCCAGCGGAATCCTGAGCTTCAATAGCAATGACAACCTTCAGATTCCCAGCCCGCCGGCGCCTCCGTCCAACAACTCGGCCTGCGCATTCTCGGAGGTGCTTGATCCCTTTGATGGGCCTGCCGCATTTGCAGACGGGACCAGCAACATTTTTGTTACCCTCACCAGCCCCGCCACCGACCCGACATGTACAAATGCGGCGAATCCCAGCGCCGGCTTCACAACCAGCCAGGTGGCGTGGGGCCCCGGGAATCTCAACGCCTACGCACAGGTGACCAGTCTTACCGATGTCCCGGACGCATTCGTCCCGCCGGGCGAGATGTCCACATGCACCCATCTATTTGCTGAACCTAACGGAAACCAAAATAACGGGGACCATTAGTAACGCCATTGCGGTTCGCTGCAAACCGCAACGCTAGCAGGAACCAACAACCGCAAATCGAACGGCGAGCCCACAAAGGCTCGCCGTTCGCCATTCTCTGGCCACTGCAGCGATGCCGCTTAAGGTGCGGGATGTTGCTGGCTTAGGCAGTGGACGCTGCCGAGGCCCCAGACCAGGTCGGTCGAGGGGACGCCGACGACGACGCGACCGGGCAAAAGGCGGGACAACGTCGCGGAGGCGATCGCGTCCGATGGAGCGTCGAAGGTCGGCATCAGGACTGCGCGATTCGCTATGTAGAAGTTCGCGTAGGAGGCGGGCAGACGGGTGCCGTCGTGGATGACGGCAGGCGGCATCGGGAGCGTTTCGATTTTGAACGGTCGGCCGTCTTGATCGCGCATTGCACGGAGGCGCGCGAGGTTGTCCTGAAGCACTTTGTAATTCACGTCGGCGGGATCGTCCTCGACGACGGTGACGATAGTGTCGGGGGCGACGAAGCGCGCGAGGTCGTCGATGTGGCCGTCGGTGTCGTCGCCGGCGATGCCGTCGCCGAGCCACAGCACGTTGGTCACGCCGAGGTAGGTGCGCAGATAATCCTCGATGTCGGCGCGGNNCGCCCGAGCTTTTGCGGGACGACGTCGTCGAGATCGAATGCGCCGTACTTTCCTCCCCACGAGTTGAAGCGCCAATCAAGCGCGATCTGACTTGGGCCGATGGAAGCAGCGGCGCTCGCGAGCCGGTTGACGAAAATCGGCCCGTAGTCGCGTATCCACGCGTCGTTGGTCGGCAGATGAAAGATGTCGATCGGCCGCATTGCACCAGGCATGTCCTTTGCGGTGCGGCGGGCGGCCTCGAAAAACGCCTCGCGCACCTGGTTGATTTGTTTTTCGTCAGTGACTCCAAGGCGGACGGAATCGAAGCGCACGATTTTCGCCACCATCTCGGCATAGATGGGAGGGATCACGTCGAACTTATCGGGCCAGGTGTCGCGATTGTGCGGCCATGCAAGGAAGCACCCGACGTGCCGCGCCCATTCGGGGGGCATCCGGTAGCCGGCGAGCAGGCGGCGATGATCGGGTGGAATGTTGCTCACGACTACGAGCGGTAGCGGCGCGTCAGGTCGGCGTAGGCGTCGATGCGGCGGTCGCGGAGGAAGGGCCAGTTGCGGCGGACCTGCTCGATCTTGGCGAGGTCGCATTCGGCGACCAGGGTTTCCTCGGCGGTGGCGCTCGCGCGTGCAATCACTTCGCCGAACGGATCGACGACGAACGAATCGCCCCAGAACTCGAGCTCGCCTTCGACCCCGACGCGGTTGACCGCCGCGACGAAGACGCCGTTGGCGATAGCGTGGCTGCGCTGGATCGTTTCCCAGGCGTTCACCTGCTTGGGGCGGACTTTGTTTGGCTCGCCATGCCACCATCCGATGGCCGTGGGATAGAAAAGGATCTGCGCGCCGGCCATCGCGGTCAGCCGCGCCGCTTCGGGGAACCATTGATCCCAGCATACGAGCGCGCCGATCGAACCGCGCGAGGTGGGATGCGCGACGAAATCGAGATCGCCGGGGGTGAAGTAGAATTTTTCGTAGTAGCGAGGATCGTCGGGGATGTGCATTTTGCGGTAGCGGCCGATGATCTTTCCAGCCTCGTCGATGACGGCCACCGTGTTGTGATAAACGCCGGCGGCGCGGCGCTCGAAGATCGACGCTACGATGATGACCTTTCGCGCTTTGGCGACACTGCCGAGCGCTTCGGTGGTTGGGCCGGGAATCGGCTCGGCGAGATCGAAAAATTTGGGATCCTCGACCTGACATGGGTAGTGCGCGCCGAAAAGTTCCTGGGTGCAGACGATTTGCGCGCCGAGCTTGGCGGCGTCCTCGATTTTTGCGATGACCTTGTCGAGATTTAAGCGCGGCTCTGACACGCAACTCATCTGTATGAGCCCGATCGAGACCTTCTCCGCACGCGATGCCATGACAATTGTGATAGCAACCGCGCGAGTCCCACGCCATCGCAGAGGACAATCGAGTTACGATCGGCGCAATCGCGTTACCATGAGCACGAAACATTTTTGTCATCTTCGGTTGCATGAACGGCTCTGTGATACTGTAATAGGGCGCGCAAAAGAAACGCGCGCTGGAGCAAT